>CAZHKB010000419.1:0-2575 GCA_964533405.1 uncultured Phycisphaeraceae bacterium
GGGGGGTCGGGGGGGGGGTGGCGGGCGCTGCCAAGCCGAGGTCTTCATCGCGTGCGAGTTCGAGAGCGCGGCGAATGAGGCTGGAGCCTGCCAGTTTCTGGTAGAGTTCTGTGAGGGTCAAGTTGTTGAGGTTTTTTTCCAAGTGGGGAGCCGGGTGCTGAAAGGCGGTTTACTTTAGGACGCGGGGTGAACGGTTGGCGGGTTATCGGTGCCGCGCTGGTTTTGTGCTCGGGGATGACCCGGGGGTCGGCGCGGGGAAGATTCCCGTCTGGCGCGAGGGTCGGCCAAGCGGTCGGCGCGCCAGAGACAAGCCGTCACAGGCTCGACCCAGCGCGCACTGGAGTCGTAAGGAGGGATCCCTGATGCTGTTTTCGCGTCATCGTCGCACTGTCGGCACGCGTCGTTCTGCCGTTGATCGGGCGCCGCGCCTGGATCGTCTGGCGGGGTCGTCGATGTCCATGGACTGCCTTGAGCCGCGGGTGGTTCTGGCGGCGGTGTCGTGGGATGGCGGTGGGGGGAACACGCTGTGGTCCAACCCGCTGAACTGGTCGGGCGATGCGTTGCCGACGTCCGCGGACGACGTGACGATCGACGTTCCGGCGGTGCAGCGGACGGTGGTGGCGGACCTTGCGTCGGGGGTGATCCGGGTGCGTTCGCTGACGCTGGCGGACACGGTGGTGATCAACTCGGCGGTGAACTTCAACGTGACGCTGGACTTTGACATCGGGGCGACCGGGCAGCTCCGGATCAACGGGCTGCTGAACTGGGCGCGTGGCGATTGGGGATCGACGGTGAACGCGCGGGTCAACGCGGGCGGGCTTCTGAACATCGGCAGCACCGTGAACCCGACGGCGGGTTCGGTGACGCTGAACACGAGCCTGGACAACTTCGGGCGGGTGGCGTGGCGAGGCGGAACGGTGTTCCTGAACGAGGGGCACACGATCACGAACAACGCGGCCAAGGCGATGAACTTCGCTTCTCCGCTGGACATGGAGCCGACGACGGGGCCGGAGGCGGGCACGCTGGTGAACCTGGGCCTGCTGCGGCGCGGCGGGACGGAGGACACGGACACGGGCCTGCAGGTGAACGTGACCAACGAGGACCGGATCCAGGTGTTGCGCGGGCAGTTGACGCTGCTGCACAGCAACGATGACGACGTGTTCCCGATCTTCACGAACAACGGGAGCGTGGCGGTCACGCGGGTGGTGTCGGAGTTCGAGGTCAACATGGTGGCGGTGCATGATGGGGCGACGTTCACCGGCCCGGGTGCGGTGCGGCTGCAGTCGGTGGCGACGCTGCAGAACGAGGCCGGGTCCACGTTCCGCGGGGTGACCGTGTTCAACGCGGCGTCGAACACGCTCACGAGCGTGCCGGCGGTGCGGGTCCACGCCGATGGGGCGACGTTCACCGGGACGCTGACAACGGGCGACATCGGCATCTCGATGGTGGGCGACCTGTCGATCACGGGCGACGTGAGCGGGTCGATGCTGCTGTTCGGGGCGGGAGGCCTGACGGTGTCGGGCACGCTGCGCCTGGGGGCGATCGGCTCGGTGCTCGTGGCCACGACGATTGTGACAGGCGGGCAGATCATCATGGGCTCGGCCCAGACGTTCTCGAACTCGGGGTTCGCCGAGAACGTGCGGGTCGAGGGGTCGCTGATCCTGCGCAACGGCACGATGGTGGTTGCCGACGGCGCGGACGTGGACATCGCCGCGGGCGGGGTGTTCACGGTCGAGGCGTTGGGGACAACGGTGGGCGAGCCGGGCCAGGGGATGGGGCCGGGCACGATCACCAACGGCGGGACGATCCGGTACCTGGGCGACGGGGCGAGCGCGGTGTCGTGGAGCGTTCCGACCACGAGCACCGGGACGGTGGAGATTGATGACGGGACGATCCAGTACTCGGGCAACTTCAGCAACGCCGGGACGCTGTCGCTGTCGGAGACGGGCAACCTGGAGGTCGACGGGGACTTCACCAACGCGAACGGCGCGACGGTGGTGTTCGCCATCACCTCGACCGACTTCGGGCAGATTACGGCCACGGGAGCGGTGTCGATCCTGGGCGGGACGCTGACGGCCAACTTCGTCGGGGCCGGTTTCGCGGCTGGCCAGGACCGCACGCTGTTCACGGGGGCGACGCGCACGGGCACGTTCGGGACGGTGACGGCCAATGGGCTGGTCGGGTTGAACGGCTCGGCGCAGTACAACTCGACGACGATCGTGCTGCGGATCACGGCGTGAGGCGGTGATCGGCGCGGGATTGAGATGGATCGATGACGCGAGCCCACGCCCGGAACGCCGGGCGTGGGCTCGCGGTGTTGCAGGCGAGGAATGGCTGTGTCGCCAGGACGTCACTCCGGTCGCCGCGCTCTACGCGACATTGCCCGGCTTGAGAACCGGCGAGGGCGCGGGCCGAACGGAGGCGCCGGGCCGGGCCTCGATCAGGCGGGTCTCTTCGAGGATTCTGTTCAGGTCGTGCCCGCAGCGCGCCGAGGCGTCGTGCTTCAGCGCCTGGACCTCGTCGAGGAACGGCTCGCTGGTCGGGGCTCCCGACGCCTGGCCGGGCGGGATGGGGG
>CAZHKB010000420.1:0-2573 GCA_964533405.1 uncultured Phycisphaeraceae bacterium
CGTCGAGCGGGTGGCGACCCCCCTGATCACCATCCTGCAGGAGGTGGTGAGCCTGATCCGACCCCGGGCCGCGGGCAAAGGGGTCACGCTGACCGCCTCGCTCGCCTCGCCCGTTCCCGACTCGATCCTCAGCGACCCCACCCGACTGCGGCAGATCGTCATGAACCTCGTGGGCAACGCCGTCAAGTTCACCGAGGCGGGCACCGTAAGCATCACCGCGCGTGCGATGCAGCGTGATGAGGGAGCGACGTTGGTGATCGATGTGGACGACACCGGACCGGGCATGACCCCCGAGCAGGCCGGATGCTTGTTCCAATCGTTCTCGCAGGCCGACAGCACCGTGACCCGCAAGCACGGCGGCACCGGGCTGGGGCTGACGATCAGCCGCAGGCTTGCGGCCCTTATGGGCGGCGGTGTGACGCTGAAGCGCACTGAGCCGGGCTGCGGCTCGTGCTTCCGCGTTGAACTACCGCTCGTGGCCGCGCCGGGGGCTGTCGTGGTCGAACGGCTCGACGCCGTGGTCGCGCAAGCCAATAAGGCCGCAGCCGTCCCCGCGGCCACGCTCACCGGACGCATCCTGCTCGCCGAGGACGGGCTCGACAACCAGCGGCTCATCGCCTTCCACCTGCGCAAGGCCGGGGCCACCGTGGACGTCGCGGACAATGGGCGGATCGCGCTGGAGATGATCGACACGAGCGAGGTGGGCACGAAACCCTACGACCTGCTGCTGACCGACATGCAGATGCCGGAGATGGACGGGTACACGCTCGCGCGCACGCTGCGAAATCGCGGGAGCCGCCTCCCGATCGTGGCGCTGACGGCCCACGCGATGGCCGAAGACCGCCAGAAGTGCATCGATTCGGGCTGCGACGGCTACGCGACTAAGCCGGTCGAAAGGCTGAAGCTGCTGGCGGCTTGCGCGGATTGGATGGGCAAGTCGAGCACCGCCCGACCGGCCCGCGCGGCCGCATAGTCACGCGCGGAGACACCCCGATGAAGACGGAATGAAAGCGCGGTCGAGTCTGATCGCGGCGTTGCGCAGCGACACGCTGTTCGCATCAAGCCTCTGCTCTCGTGATCAACGCCAACAGCAACGCACGGTGCCAAGCCGGGGGCTACAGAGCGTTTGGCCCAACCCCACCGTCCACCCGAGACCGCGGGCAATGTTCCCGAACCACGCCACGAGCAGCGTGTCGAAGGCGTCGTCGCTCTCGAAGTCGTTGATCAGCGGACTGCCCTTGGCCCGCAGCTTCTTGGGCGCCGCCCGCCCCTTTCCGGGGTAGCGGTTGAGGTCGGCGCTCTGCTGGTCGTGCATGTCGGCGGAATCCGCGGCCCCTGCACCCCCCCGCTCGACGCCGCCAGCGGGAACGAACTCAGTCCCGCCACGATCGCGTTGTTCGACCTCGGCTCGACCTTCACGTTGTAGGGCGGATCGGTATTGGCCAGATGGATCACCGCGCCGTCGAGCAGCCGATCGACATCCTCGGGCTTGCTGCTGTCGGCGCAGAGGAGGCGGCGGTTGCCCAAGATCCACAGATCGCCCGGCTGCGTCGTGGCCGCGTCGGGCGGCTCGGGCACGTCGTCCTCGTCGGTGAGGCCGACCGTGCCGGCGGGCGCCATCGCCTCGCTCAGCCCCGTCTCGTCGAATCCGAGGAGCGACAGGTCGAAGTCCAGCAGCCTCAGCTCGCCCAGATCGGCGACCAGCAACTCGGGGTCGAACACCGAGAGGCTCGCCAGCTGGTTGTCCGCGATGCGGTACGCCTTGGCCTGCTCGGCGGTGAGTTCCGAGGCCACATGCACCGGCACCTCGGCCAGGCCCAAGGCCGTCGCCGCCTTCCACCTGGTGTGCCCGACCACGATCACGCCCTCGCCATCCACCACGATCGGTTGCCTGAAGCCGAACTCCTTGATGCTCTTGGCGACGGCATCAACCGCACCGTCGTTCCGGCGGGGGTTCTTCTGGTAGGGGTGGACACGGTCGATGGGCCAAGACTCGATCTGCATTGGATGCACTCCTTGAAAGGGGGACAGCGCCCGGGACGCGGCCCGGGGCAGTTGAGAAACAACAGTGCTGCGTGGTCGCCAGGCGGCGACATCGACCGAGCGTGCTCGGCGTTCCCCCGGCCCCGCAGCCCACGGCGGCCAATGCGGCCCAAGGCGGCCCACGCCGGCGAGCGGCCGGGCGCCCGCGCTCTGAGCGCCAGCCACGCCGACGCCCCCCTCGGCCACCCATGGGCGGTCGCGCCATCGCTTCGGGCGGTCGCCCGCGCCAACCGCCCGCGAGAATCAGCGGCATATCCCAGGCCTCGGGCGGTCTGGGCGGTTCGGGCGGTCACTCGCCCACCCTTTCGCTGGCGCGGACCAAAGCCACCACGCCCGCGCGAATGGCCGCGGGCAGGTCATCCCAGGCGTCGATTACGCGTTGGAGATCGGGGTCGGACGGGTTCGGAAGTTCCGTTGCGCCACTCGTTCGCGACATCTTCGCGCAAGTCTTGTTCTGATCGGGCTTTGGGCTTGGAAGCCGTCTGACTACGGATCAGGAGGTTGGGGGTTCGAGTCCCTCCGCCCGTATT
>CAZHKB010000421.1:0-2563 GCA_964533405.1 uncultured Phycisphaeraceae bacterium
GGCGGCTTGCTCAAGGGGCTGGTGCGGTGCCGCCACTGCGACAAGCCGATGACCCATTCGTTCACGACCAAGGCCGGCAAGAAGACCTATCGCTACTACGTTTGCCACGTCGCCCAGAGCAGCGGATATCACGCGTGCCCGTCGAAGGCGGTGCCCGCCGAGCAGCTTGAGTCGTTCGTGGTCGATCGCATCCAGGCGCTCGGCCGTGACCGGGAGCTCGTGAACCAGATCATCGATCGCGCCCGCGGCAATGACCGTGACCTGAGCGAGGACCTGAAGCAGCGCCGTACCACGCTGGAGCGGGAACTCCGATGGCTCGCCAGCGATGAACGCCGAGCGGGGGCCGCGGGCGATGCCGACCGGTTGGCGGACCTCGCCGAGAGGACGCGGCAGGTCGCTGAGCAGATTACAGCGATCGACGAGGAACTCATCGAGGCCGAGCGAACCACGCTACGCCGGGACCAGGTTGACGCAGCAGTTGCGGAGTTCAGACCGCTGTGGGACCAGCTCAACACGCGAGAGCGAACGGAACTGCTCAACGCGGTGATTCAATCGGTGGAGTTTGACGGCAAGGCGGGCGAGGTAACGCTGGTCTTCCACCCTGAACTCGCAAGACTCGCACAGGATACAAAGCCATGAGCGATCCCACCCGCGCCACGTACAAGGTCCACTTCGACAGCGGCAAGTTCGCCAACCGGCAGATGCGCATCGGCACGGCACCTCAGCCCGCGCCCCAGCCAGCGCTCGCGCCCCGCGTACCACGCGTGGCCAAGCTCATGGCGCTGGCGGTGCGGTTCGACGGGCTGGTGCGGAGCGGGCACGTGAAGGACTTCGCCGAGATCGCGCGGCTCGGGTACGTCACGCGCGGGCGGATCAGCCAGATCATGGACCTCGCCAATCTCGCCCCGGACATCCAGGAGGAGCTGCTGTTCCTGGCGTCGGCCAACGCCGGGAAGGATGCGATCACCGAGCGGGACCTGCGGCCGATCACCCGGCACATGGACTGGCAGTCGCAGCGGCGGTTGTGGCGAAAGATGACGGATCGTGACGAGCCGAAGGCCCCACCGCCGGAAGGCCTCGTGGCGATGCGATCGAAGATCTCGCAAGTGCTGGATTTGTAGACATTTGTGGACAAGTTGGAGAAGTCCTGTCGGCTCGTGACGAATACCTGTTCCGCTGTGGTTGTTAGGTCTACACTCGGGTCAACCGCCCCGGGTTGAATCCGGGGCTTTCTCGTAGGCGGAGGCCCGGTGTCATGAGCAGTCTTTCGTTCCGTAGATTCACAAGCGCGTACGCGCTGCGGGAAGTCGACCCCGCCGTCCTGATCGACTTCTTGCGGCCGCACGCCGCGTTCCTCGCGGGGAGCGGCATCATGCTCCCCACCGACCCGGCGGCGCTCGATATCGAGCGCGTGGAGATCGCCCTGCTGACCAATGTCGGCGGGCTTCCCGTCGAAATGGTCGACGCCCTGTGGCACATGCACGAGATGGCCACGCCGCTGGGCATGGAGTCGCTGCTCGCGGCGGCGCAGGTCGCCGGACTGGCCCTGCCGCTCGACCACCTCTCGCCGGCGGACATTGCCGTACGCGTCTGGGTTGAGAACCCCGACCTGGTGCGGCGCTGCCACACCGAGATCTCCGTCTCCCGCCGGCGCACGTTCGAGACGTTTGTTCCCGTGATGGGGGCGACGCTGGCGTGGGCGACGCCGGGTCCGGAGCGGCTGGCGACCCTGGAGGCGGCGGTCGTCGCGTGGTACGCCGCCAACCGCCGCGGCCCCGGGGCGCGGGTGCTCTTCTTCGACCACGGCGACGAGGTGCGGTTTCTCGTGCGCCACGGCGGTCCCTACCGCCGCGAGGGCAGCCTCGACGAGGGCAAGCCCGGCTGCGTGCGGTACCGCCCGATGGCCCACGGCCTGATCGTCTTCGACCGTCGCACCTGGGAACTGCGGATCAACGCCGGGACCAAGGGCGAGTGCACCGCCTACCGCCAACTGATCGGCCAGCACATATTCGGTCGCGGCGACATGTTCCCCGCCGACCCCGACCGCTACGACCTCGAACCGCTGCGGGCGCTCGGCCGGCGCAGCCTGGTCTCCACGCACATCACGGGCCTGGCATCGGTGCGGCTGGTCGAACTCACGATGTACGTGGGCGGCCCGTTCCACCGCCGCAAGGTGGAGAAGGCCGACGACGTGCTGCTGGCGCTCGAACACGCGAGGGAGACCATCCCCGACGATGCGCTGCTCACCGCCGCGACGTTCGAGGTGCGGTTCACCGATGGGCGCAAGCCCAGGCCGGTCACGATCCGGCACGGCAACAAGGCGACCTACACCCGCGACACCGATGCCGATCTCATCGAGGCGTTCCTTCGCGGCGGTGGCTTTGTGCTTTGCGGGAAGGGAGGCGGCCATGCGCTTGTGGCAGTCGCTTGAACGGGTGCAGGGCTGGGCCGGCGTGCGTTCGGTCTGGCGCGAGCACATGGGAGACGAGCTGCAGTTCCTCGAGCCGCTGCTGCGGCCGATGGAGGAGCTCGCGATGTCGGTGCCGTGGCCGGGCACGATCGA
>CAZHKB010000422.1:0-2546 GCA_964533405.1 uncultured Phycisphaeraceae bacterium
CCTCACCCTCGACCAGGCCATCGACATCGCCCACCGCATCGCCGCCCAGCAGACCTACTTCGTCCACATGTCCCACGACTTGCCCCACGAAGAGACCCAGGCCACCCTCACTCCCACCATCCACCTGGCCCACGACGGCCTCGTGCTGGAATGAGTACGGATCGGCGTTGCGACTCGGGCGTGCCACCGGTCGTGGCTCGGCACGATCGGTGCGGGTTGGCCGGTTCCGCCCGAACCGGCCACGCCCCCAGACGCCAACGACCACCGCGGCCCCTTCGCGCTCACGGGTGCCGCGCGGTCACACCCCCGCCCCAACCTTGCTCTCGTTGAGCTTCTTGCGGATCACGGTGTGCAGAATCCCGCCGTTCCGGTAGTACTCGATCTCGATCCGCGTATCGATACGGCACAGCGCGGCGAACCTCACCTGCTTGCCCGCCTCCGGGCCGTGCGTCCTCGTCGCCGTCACCCCCACGTCGCACCGCGGCTCGATCATCGCGGGAATCTCGAGGTCGAACACCTCGGTCCCGTCCAGCCCAAGGCCCGCCGCCGTCTGCCCGTCCTTGAATACCAGCGGCATCACCCCCATGAACACCAGGTTCGAGCGGTGGATCCGCTCGAACGACTGCGCCAACACCGCCCGCACCCCCAGCAGGAACGCGCCCTTGGCCGCCCAGTCCCGGCTCGAACCCATCCCATAGTCCTTGCCCGCCAGAACGATCAGCGGCGTCCGCGCCGCCTTGTAACTCTGGGCCGCGTCATAGATGGACGACACCGGCGCCTTCCACGCCCCATCGGCCGTCGCCCTCGTGAAGTCCCGCGTCCAACCGCCCTCCGGGATCTTCCCGTCGACCCCCGCCGCCAACTTGTTCCGCACGCGCACGTTCGCAAACGTCCCGCGCGTCATCACCCGGTCGTTGCCTCGCCTCGACCCATACGAGTTGAAGTCCGACTTGGGCACGCCCTTCGAGACCAGGTACGCGCCCGCCGGCGACTTCTCCGCGATGTCACCCGCCGGCGAGATGTGATCCGTGGTCACCGAGTCACCCAGGAACGCCAGGCACCGCGCCCCCGTGATCGCCGTCGCCGCCGGCGGCTTGGGCGTCATCCCCTCGAAGAACGGCGGATTCTGGATGTACGTTGAACCATCATCCCACGGATACGACTCGCTCCGCGACACCGGCACCGCGTTCCACGTCGGGTTCCCCGTGAACACGTTCGCGTACTTGTCCTTGTACTGACCCGGCGTGATGCACGATTCCACGATCGCACGCACCTCCGCCTGCGTCGGCCAGATGTCCTTCAGAAACACCGGCTGGCCCTTCCCAGGCCCCGCTTGCGCCACCCCGATCGGCTGGGTCAGCAGGTCCACATTCACCGTCCCCGCGATCGCGTACGCCACCACGAGCGGCGGACTCGCCAGATAGTTCGCCTTCACCGCCGGATGCACACGCCCCTCGAAGTTCCGGTTCCCCGACAGCACCGACGCCGCGATCAGGTCCCCCTGCTTGATCCCCGCCTCGATCACCGCCGGGAGTGGCCCCGAGTTCCCGATGCACGTCGTGCACCCATACCCCACCGTGTGGAACCCCAGCGCCTCAAGGTCCTCCGTCAGCCCCGCCTTGTCGTAATACTCCGTCACCACCTTCGACCCCGGCGCCAGCGACGTCTTGACCCACGGTTTGCTCGTCAGCCCCATCGCCCGCGCCTTGCGCGCCACCAGCCCCGCCGCCACCATCACGTCCGGGTTGCTCGTGTTCGTACACGACGTGATCGCCGCGATCACCACATCCCCATGATGCACGCGGAACGCCCTCCCCCCAAACGCCACGATCGGGCACAACGCCGCCACCCCGCTCGCCGCCGTCCCCTTCCCCGCATCCGCCTTCGGCACGCCATACGTCGTCGCCACGTTCACCGCCGCCATCGTCTCGCCACTCTCCTGCGCCCGCGCCGACTCGCCACCCTCGTCCGCCCACCGATCCTGGTTCGTCAGCTCCGCCGACGCCGCCTTCCCGAACGTGTCCACCAACTCCTTGTGCCACGTCGCCTTCATCTGGCTGAGCTGCACCCGATCCTGCGGCCGCCGCGGCCCCGCCAGACTCGGCTGGATCGTCGCCAAATCCAGCTCCAGCACCGCCGTGAACGTCGGATCGGGCGTCCCGGGCTGCCACCACAGCATGTTCGCCCTGGCATACGCCTCCGTCAACGCCGCCTGCTCCACCCGCCCCGTGAACCGCAGATACTCGATCGTCTTCACGTCGATCGGGAAGAACCCGCACGTCGCCCCATACTCCGGCGCCATGTTCGCGATCGTCGCACGGTCAGGGATCGACAGCTCCGCCATCCCCTCCCCGAAGAACTCCACGAACTTCTCCACCACCCCGTGCGCCCTCAGCATCTCCGTCACCGTCAGCACAAGGTCCGTCGCCGTCGTCCCCTCCGGCAACCTCCCCTTCAACTGCACACCGATCACCTCCGGCGTCAACATATACACCGGCTGCCCAAGCATCACCGCCTCGGCCTCGATGCCCCCCACCCCCCACCCC
>CAZHKB010000423.1:0-2541 GCA_964533405.1 uncultured Phycisphaeraceae bacterium
CAAGACGTGACCAACTCTACCTTCGTGAAAAAGTGGACAGCAGTGTGGCACTAGCCGCGCCCCTTGGAGAAAGCAGACGCACCACTCCCGCGCGAAACCTCCGCCGCCCATCAGCAGCCTCAAGAACGTAGCTCCGCCCGCAGCCCGGCGATGACGGCGGTGTCTGGGTCGTCGCGGTGAGGGCCGAGATCGCCACGAGGGTCGGGCGTTCGTCAACGAGGGCCGCGACCAGGTCGTCATCAACACGGGCTGGATCGCGGTAGGAAACCGTCCAGTCCGGGGGGGTCATCCCGGCGAGCGTCAGAACGCCCAGCGAGGGGAGGGCCGCGAGGGCCGTCGCCCGCTCGTGCAGCCCAGGAAGCGACATACCCAGTTCGAGCATCTCGGCCTCGCGGGCACGCGAAGACACGCAAAACGATTCAATGGGCAGAGCCGGACTTGAACCGGCGACACCCGCATTTTCAGTGCGGTGCTCTACCAACTGAGCTACCTGCCCGCTCGTTGACGAACGCAAGGATACGCGGGGACGGGCCGGGATCAAGACTCGCGTTGCCGATCGGCGTGGGGATGGATGGGACAGGGGGTAGGACCCTCGGCGCGGGTCGTCCCAACTCCTGCTGGCCCGCGTGCTGGCCGGGGTCCGAGAATATGGGGTTGCGTTGGATCGGGTTGAAGGTAGACTGGCGGGAGCCGGGGAGCGTGCGCGGGGGCTGGTGAGTCGCCCGCGCGGTGCGCCCCACTCTTCAAAGGAGACAGGCGTGCGCGTGTTGACGAACACCATGGCGGCTTCGGCCCTGGTCGGTGTGGTTGTCGGCGGGGCCGCGTGGGCCCAGCAGACCCCGCCGGCCTTCACCAATCCCACGCGGATCCGCAACCCGTACCTGCCGGTGTCTCTGATCCGCCAGAGCATCACGCTCGGGCAGACCGAGGGCGAGGACTATCGAACGGAGGTGACGCTGCTGCCCGGGACCCGCGCGATCACCTGGTCGGGCGGAACGACGCCGGCCCGGATCTCGCAGTACGTCGCGTACCAGGACGGCGAGCTGGTCGAGGTGGCGTACGACTACTTCGCGCAGGGCGACGACGGGAGCGTGTGGTACTTCGGCGAGGACGTGTTCAACTACCAGGACGGCGAGATCGTGGACATGGAGGGCACATGGCTGGCGGGGCGGGACGGAGCGCCCCCCGGCCTGATCATGCCCGGCTCGCCCGTGGTGGGGCAGGTGTTCTTCCCCGAGAACTTCGCCCCCGAGGTGTTCGAGGAGGCGACGGTGGTGAGCCTGTCGGAGCCGACGACCACGCCGTTTGGCCCGCGGGGCGAAGGGCTGCTGATCCTGGAGACGCTGCTGGACGGGTCGCAGGAGCACAAGGTGTATGTGCCGGGGATCGGGGAGACCGAGGTGCGGGCTCCCGACGAGCAGCTGAACCTGGCGCTGCTGATCCGGACCGACACGCCGCAGTACCTGATCCCTCGGAACCTGGACCTGATCGAGTCGCTGGCCGAGGAGGTGGTGATCGACGTGCCGGACTGGTCGGACGTGGACCGCAAAGCGGGGCGGATTGCGGCGGCGTGGGTGGTGTATCGCCCGCGGGCGATCCGGGCCGGCGCGCCGGAGGCGTTCGTGGCGGCGATGGACCGGTCGGTGGAGGGGCTGGTGCGGCACGCGGCCAACCGTCGACCGCGCGCCACGCGGGAAGCGGCCGCCGACACGCTCAAGGCTGCCCTTGACATCATCGCGCTCTACAACCCGCCCGTACCGGTGGACCTGGACCGCATCGCCGCGGTGCAGATCGACCTGATGCTGGACGTGGGCTTCCACGACTGGGTGTCGGCCAAGGGCGAGCACTCGACCGCCACCGATGCGCTGTGGGGCCGTCTGCGGCCGTGGGTCGCGCGGCGTGACGAGGGAACACCCTTGGCGGTGCGGCTGGACAACGCGCTGGCGGCCCAGTCGGCGGCGATCGAGGCGCAGAACCAGTTGGCGGTCGCGGCCGCGTTCCGGGAAATCCTGGAAGTCCTCGACCTCATCGAGGACGACGTGTACTAGCGGGCGCGGTCGACCCGAGGCTCGCGAGCGTATGGCGAACTGGGGCGTCAAGGGTTGCGCGCGGTCACCGACGCCCCAGTTCCGCGCCGCGGTCTCGAGCGGCGACGATGGCGCGGACCCAGCACTCCATCACGCCGTCGCGTTCCAGCGAGGCGACGGCGGCGGCGGTGGTTCCCCGCTTGCTCGTCACCGCCGCCCGGAGCAACCCCGGGTCGCCCTGTCCATCGCCGTCGATCAACGCGGCGGCTCCGCGCAGCGTCTGGGCCACCACGCGCCGGGCCATCGCCGCATCCAACCCCACCTCGACCGCCGCCCGCTCCATCGCCTCGGCCAGATAGAACAGATACGCCGGGCCGCTGCCCGCCACGGCCGTGAAGGCATCCATCAGCCCCTCATCGATCCTCACCACAACCGGCCCAAGCGCCGCGAACAGCCGACCGGCGATCGCGGCGGGGCCGGGGGCGACGGAGGGGGACATGGCGATCGCCGTCAC
>CAZHKB010000424.1:0-2531 GCA_964533405.1 uncultured Phycisphaeraceae bacterium
ATGCGGTCGCTGGCGGGCGGGCCGCTGCGGGGGGCGTGGAGCAGGTAGCCACGGCCACGCACGTCGGGCGACCGGGGCGATCGGCAGGAGCGTGGCGACCCCCGCCCAGGGGGGCGGCTTGACCTTTGTTGCCCTGCGGCGTGAAATGGGGCATGGAGCGATCGGGAACGCATCTGCCCGCCATCCACGCCCTGCTGCTGGTGCGCGACGAGGAGGACATCATCGCGCAGTGCCTGGACCACCTTCTGTCGTGGGCGGCGGGCGTGTATGTGCTCGACACCGGCTCGACGGATGGGACGTGGGAGATCATCAGCGAGCGAGCGGTGCGGGAGCGGCGGATCGTGGCACCAGCCCGAACCGACGCGTTGTATCGGAGCGGGCTGCGGGCGCGGCTCGTCGAGGCCCACCGCCATCGATTCGGGCGCGGCGACTGGCTCGCCAGGGTCGACGCCGACGAGTTCTACCACGTCGATCCGCGCGAGTTCGTGCGGGATCGGGTCGCGCGGCACGAGGCACGGGTGGCGATGTGGCAATACCTGTTCGTCGTGACGCGGAGCGAGGCCCGGGACTGGCGGCAGCGGCGTGAGACGACCGTCGACCGCGCCAGGCCGATCGAGCGGCGACGGCGGTTCTACCGCCTCGACCCGTTCCCCGAGCAGCGCCTGTTCAGGTGGCGGCGCGGGTTGCGGTGGGATGATCGGGCCGCGGACCCTTGCAATCCCGGTCCGATGGCCGCAGAGCGGATCCCGGTTCGCCACTACCGATTCAGGGACCTGGCGCAGATGAGGGTCCGAGAGCGGCTGCGCCGGTCGATCGCGGCCCAGACCGAGCTGGTAGGCCGGCACTGGGAGCGCGGGCGGCTCCGCCGATGGATCGTGCGCGACGACCATCCGGCGCTGCATTGCTGGGAACCGGGGACACCGCTGCGGGTGCACGAGGAATGGCCGGAGGCCAGCGCGCACCTGAGCATGTCCCCGTGCGGCCGCGTGGAGCGATGGTGCCACCGCGCGGGACTGGTCGGGCTGTTGGATGTCGCGCGGTCATGGGGTCCGTCTCAGCAGCCGGAAGCAACCTGTTTGGACCGATTCCCGCGCGTGTCGTCGCTACACTCCGTGCTGCCCAGTTCCAATGCGCCCAGTTCCGCGCCCCGTTGAAGGAGCCTTGCATGTTCGAGTCCGTTTCCGTCGGCACGCCCGGTGAATCCAAGGTTCTCGTGGTCGCGCACTTCAAGGGCGAGGCGCTCGACAAGGGCTCGGCGGCGCTGGACAAGTCGGGCTCTCTGGCGGCGGCCTTGGCACGCAGCGAGGCGACCGGCGAGGCGGGCGTGTGCGTCGATGCCTTCCCGACCGGCGGGGCGTACGCCCGGGCGATCGTCGTGGGCCTGGGTGAGCGGAAGAGCTTCAAGGCCGCCGGCATGCGGTCGATCGCGGCCTCCGTTGGTCGCCGCCTGAGCGCGATCAAGGAGGGCCAGGCCCAGATCGAGGTCCACCACGCGCTGAAGGCCGACAAGGTGAACCCGCGGGAAGCCGGCAAGTGCTTCGGCGAGGGCCTGGGTCTGATCGGGTTCAGCAACGAGCAGTTCAAGGGCACGGGGACGACGAAGAAGACGCCGAAGATCGCGGTGGCGGCCCGTTCGAGCGACAAGCGCTTCGAGGAGGCGATGGGCACGGGCCTGATGCTGGCGCAGGCCGCGAACTTGACGCGCTCGCTGAGCAACACCCCGCCCAACATCGCCACGCCCTTCTACATGGCCGACCAGGCCAAGAAGCTGGCCAAGGAGTTCGGCCTGAAGTGCGATGTCTTCTCAGGCAAGGACCTCGAGAAGGAGAAGATGATCGGGCACATCGAGGTGGGCAAGGCCAGCGAGAACAAGCCTTGTTTGATCCGGCTTGAGTACACGCCCGAGGGGTTCAGCGGGAACGCGAAGGGAGCGAAGGCCGCGCAGGGTGAGGACGGGGGCAAGAAAGGCTCCGGCGACGGGAGGGGCGCCAAGGCGGTCAAACCCCTCGTGCTGATCGGCAAAACGCTGTGCTATGACACGGGCGGGCTGTCGCTGAAGATCAACAACGGGATGGTGGGCATGAAGCGCGACAAGGACGGCGGGTGTGCCGTGCTGGGCGCGATGCGGGCGATCGCCCAGGTCATCAAGCCGAAAAAGCCGGTGGTGGCGCTGCTGGCGGCCGCCGAGAACTCGATTTCCGATGAGGCGTATCGCCCCGATGACATCCTGACCTATCGCAACGGCGTGACGGTCGAGATCACCAACACCGACGCCGAGGGGCGCCTGGTGCTGGCCGACGCCCTGTGCTGGGCCTGCGACAAGGAGAACCCGGCCGCGATCATCGATCTGGCGACCCTGACCGGCGGCGTGGTGACGGCCCTTGGCTCAACCTACTGCGGCATGTTCTGCGAGGACGACCGCCTGCGCGCGAAGGTGGAGGCGGCGGCCGAGGCGACCGGCGAGCGGGTGTGGCGCCTGCCCATGCACCAGGAATACCGCGACATGATGAAGTCGCCCATCGCGGACATTC
>CAZHKB010000425.1:0-2529 GCA_964533405.1 uncultured Phycisphaeraceae bacterium
GTCGTTCGACACCCGCGAACGCTCCTCGGCTTGCTCCATCGCCGCCGCGATTGCTTCCTCAATCACACCCTGGCCGCCGGTCCCCTCCCCCGCGATCGCCTCCGCCCGCGCCACCACCTGCCCATCGATCCCCCGCAGCGTCACGCACGCCGAGGCCGTCGCCGGCGCGGCCGCCGTCCCCATCGCCCACGCATCCAGCCACGACCGCACCAATGTGAAGGCGCGTAAGGCCTCCCCCGGCTCCGGGGGGTGAAGCGGCGCGGAACCTCCCACGACTGCGGGCACCGGCGGTTGGCTCGGCGGCTCCATCCGCTGAACAACCCCGGGCTGCGTGTTCGCCAGCGCCGACGCACCGCCCGGCTCCTGCGGCTGGAACACCCCCGCCCACACGGGCGTCGGTCCCAGAGCCAATCCACACGCGACTAGCGCCGCCAGCGCCGTGCCGATCGCGACGCCCCTCGCCGGGAAAGTTTGACGCAGTTCTCGGTCTTTGGCCCACCTGCGGGTGTTCATCGGACAACGCTCCCTGTTGCGTGGGCACCACACCCCGGCGAGCACCGCCCGCAACTGGTATGTTCTAGGACGCGCCGCCCCCCGCCGTCGGGTCCAGATCGGGGCAGGCAGCCTTTGCGCGGCCTGGCACGCCAGTTGAAGCGAGTGTCACACAACCCAAGACCGGAGAGACACCATGGCCCGTGCACTCGTTCTCACAGCGTCCCGTCAGCGCCTCCTTCTCCTGAGCGTCATGTCCTTCCTGGCACTCTGCTGAATCAATCGCACCCGAAACCTGAACCAGAGACGAGGCGGGCGGCGCGAGCCGCCGCACGATCAACGCTGGTGTCCCCACGCTCCTGGCAACAGGTGCGTGGGCTCGCGCCCACGCCCCGCTTTGTCGTCGAGCGCTGGCGGGCTCACGGCGTGGGACGCAGCACCTCCGCCACCGCTTCCATCCTCTCCAGAACCCGCTCAACCTCAGCGCGAAACAGCCGCGCGTGCTTCCGGTCCAGCGCGGCCTCGACCCCCGGCAGCACCCACGCTCCATACCCCGAATACTCATCCGTCGCCGCGAACAGGTTCCGGAACCACGGACGCCCCGGCACGCCCGCGGGATCGAGCCACGCTCGCTCGGCCAGCCGCATCACGCGCGCGACATCCTCATCCATCTCGGCCATCGACGCTTCCGCGCCGCCCATCCCATCAACCAGCACTCGCGGCGAGCGCTCCAGCGGCGACTCCACACGCTCGCTTGCCTCCGCCGCCGCCGCCACACGCCCGACCAGTTCACCATCCGATTCGCCGATCAATCCGGCCTCCATCGCCCTCGTCATCGCGCCCACCAGCAGACGCCCTGCCTCGCGCAGCGTCGCCTCGGGCCGCATCATCGGCCGGCCATCCCACGCCAGGCGCTCGATCACCCCATTGGTCACCGCCGTGACCATGGCCGCGGGCTTGTAGTCATTGCCCACCGTCGCGCGATACCACGCCAGATGGTCGTGGTTCGTGTGATACGCCGTGCCCGGCGAACCGCCCGATGACAGCGCGATCGAAGGCACCCCGATATGGCACAGAAACGCCACATGGTCCGACCCGCCTCCAAGGCTGCCCACCGACGGCATCGAAAGCGTGGTCGGCGTCGGCATGTGCCCGACCGCCAGCGCCGCGTCCCCCGCGATCGGTTTGATCCCTTGGCGCTCCCGCCAATCCGCCAGCACACTCATGTCAGGCCGGTTGCACTGCGGCACCTCCGCCGCCGCGTCCCACACCACCTCCCGCAGACTGGGCGACGCCGCCGCCCCGAAGTCCGGCCCCGTCACCGCCATGTCCAGGTTGATGTACGCCACCGCCTTCTGGCTCAACTCCTCCGCATTGCCCTCCACCCACTCACTCGACCCGATGATCCCGAACTCCTCCGCACCCCAGCAGCAGAACTTGATCGTCCGCCGCGGCCCCGCACCCACCTTCGCCGCATCGCTCCACAGCCTCGCACTTTCGAGCAAGCAGATCAACCCCGCCGTCGGATCACTCGCCCCATACCCCCACGCATCATGGTGGCATCCGACGATCACCCACTCATCCGGGCTGGTCTCCCCCGGCAGCGTCGCGATCACATTCCACGACTCGCGAATCTCGCGCACTTGCTCCACACGCACCCGCACCAGCAAATCCGCCCCGCGGCCACGTGTCCCCCCGCGTGTACCCCGAGTCCGCCGGGTCCGTGTACATGATGAGCCCGACCGCGCCCGCCGCCTCCGCGTACCGCGCCTTGTACCCGCGATAGTTCCCGCCATACCGGCAGATCACGATCTTGCCCGTGCAGTCGATCTCCAACTCGCGCAGCCGCGCAAAGTCCTCCCGCGTGCCATAGTTCGCGTACACCACCTGGGCGGTCACATCCCCGGACCCCGAGTACGCATTCCACGCCGTCGTCAGTGCCACGTCATCCAGCAGCGCATCGCCCGGAATCACTTCCTTGAGCGGCAGATCGATCGGGAACACCGCCTCCGCCGCGTTCCGCCCCAACCCGGCCCC
>CAZHKB010000426.1:0-2523 GCA_964533405.1 uncultured Phycisphaeraceae bacterium
GCCACCGTGAACTGTCGCGCCGACCTCACCAGCAGCGCCATCCCCGGCACCCCCGGCTACGGCGTGCCCAACGGCATCCTGAACAACGACGACTTCTTCTATTACCTCTCGCAGTTCGCGGCGGGCAACCTGGCGGTGGCGGACATGACCACCACGGCGATTCCGGGTTCGCCGGGGTATGGCGTGCCGAACGGGATCATCAACAACGATGATTTCTTCTACTACCTGAACATCTTTGCCAACGGCTGCTGAGGGTGGGCCGGCTCTCCGAGCCGGACTGTCTACCCCTCCTGCACGCCTCATTCGGCCTTACCCCACCGTCCCGTATTCGCCCGTTCCCGCGCGGCTCGCGCACCACTCTCCTGGGCGCGCCAAGCCTCGGTAGAGCGCGTAAAAGGTCCGGCTCGGAGAGCCGGCCCACCATAACGCGGTCCGGCTCGGAGAGCTGGCCCACCTACGCCCACGTCGTCAGATGCCAGTTCTTCTTCCCACGCCGGATCGCGATCATGGACCCGTGCAGCAGATGACCCACCCGAAGCCGCCCATCCGCGGGCGAAGCCTGCCCGTTGATCGTCACCGCGCCCGTCGACAGGAACTCGCGCGCCTGCTTCTTGCTCGTCGCCAGGCCGGTGGCGACGAGCAGTTCGACAAGGTCCGCCCCCTCGCCGCCCAGGCTTGATCGATCATGCGCCGAAGCCGGAGCCTCGCCCAGCACCTCGCGCAGCGTGGCCTCGGGCAACGACGCGATCTCGCCGCTGAACAGCGCGCGGGCCGCGGCCTCCGCGGCCTCCGCCTCGTGCTGCCCATGCAGCATCCCGACCATGGCGCGGGCGATCGTGCGCTGGGCGAGCCGTTGACCAGGATCGGCGACGTGGCGAGCCTCGATGTCGATCACCTCGGGCTGGGTGAGGAAGGTGAAGATGCGGAGGAACTTCCCGCAATCGCCATCCGCGAGGTTGAGGAGGTATTGGGAGAGGGCGTAAGGGGTTGTGCGGCCAGGAGTGGCGGCGGACTCGCCGCGAGCCTCGTTGGGCTTCGTGAGCCAGACCGCTCCCTTCTCGGTCTTGCCGAACTTTCCACCGTCGGCTTTGGTGAGGAGGTGGGTGGTGAGGCCGAAGGCCGCAAGGTGTCCGGGAATGACATTGGGGCGGTCAGCCAGGCGTTCGAGCGACTCCTTGCTTAGTATCCGATCCGCGTGTTCAGGAAAGCGTTGGGCTGCGTCATGTTGAGCTATTGTGATCCACCGTCGATGGATTAGGCTCGTTCCCTCTACGATGTTACCCCATTGGTCGCTAGCGCCCATCTGAAGCGTTACGGCGAGGGCGTTGGGGTCGTATAGGTGCGCAAAGTCGTAAGCCTGCAATATCATGTACGAGAACTCTGTGTAGGAAATCCCTTGATCTCTACTGTTCAGACGCTCCTTCACCGAGTCCCTTTGAATCATCCTGTTGACCGAGAAGTGCTTGCCGATGTCGCGCAGCACGTCGAGGTATGACAGGCTCTTCCACCAGTCGTTGTTGTTGACCATCCGCGCCGCATTGGCCTTGCCCGCGCCAAAGTCCACGACGCTCCCGAAGATCCGCCCCTGCGCCTCCACCCGCCCATCCACCACCGACTTCTCGCTCAGCGTCCGCTCCGCGCTCTTGCCCGAGGGGTCGCCGATCAGCCCGGTCGCCCCGCCCAGCAGCACAATGGGCGTGTGCCCCGCCCGCTGGAAATGGGCCAGCACCATGATCTGCACCAGGTTCCCGATCGTCAGCGAGTCCGCCGTCGGATCAAACCCGATGTACGCCCGCCGTCCGCCGGTCCACGCCTCGCCGCTCGCCGTCGTCGCCCCGCCGACCTCCGCCGGTTCCACCGCCGACAGGTGCTCATCCAGCCCCTTCAAGTCCGTACACTGGTTGAACATCCCACGCCACGTCAGCTCCCGAAGAAACCGGCTCGTGAGTTCGACAGGTGTGGACTGAGCGTCTGACATGGCGTCAAGGGTAGCAAGCCCCTCCTCGCCTCAACAGAACCGTCCGCGCAAACGGTCGGCCACTTCACAACCCCCGCGCACATCCAAACTCGCCCACGATGCCCGCCCCTCGCAAGCCCCGACGACCGCGAGTCCAATGCTCACCGCGAGTCCGCGCCCGCCCCCCGGCCGCCGAGTGACCGACTGCTCGCGAAGCCGGTTCCGTTCCCTTCCCCTACGCCGCACTTCTCACCTGCCTGCTCTTCCCCGACTCCCCAACCTCGATCGGCGCCGGCTCATCATTCAGCGCCCAACCCGTCCACTCCATAAAACGCTGCCGCAGGTCGTTGGCAATCTCCGCCGCGGACAGGTCCGAGTGCGAGTAATCCAGCGTCGGCTTGAACCGCAGCCTCGACCGGCTGGGCTTCCACAGGCTCGCCCACGCCGGGTCCACCTGAGGCGTGCCATCCACCAGCACCGGCAGCACCCGCGCCCCCGTCCGCTTGATCAAAAGCCCGATCCCGGGCTTTTGATCAAGCGGACGGGGGCGCGGGTGCTGCCGGTGC
>CAZHKB010000427.1:0-2516 GCA_964533405.1 uncultured Phycisphaeraceae bacterium
CGCGGCGAACGCTACGAGTCCGAGGACGAACCGGACGGCAACGAGCGCGGCCCGCGCGAGTTCGGCGGACGCGACGACATCCGTCCGCCCTCGTACGAGACCCAGAGGTTCGACAGCCGGTCCCGCGGCGACCAGGGCGTCGCGTTCGACCTCGACGCGGGCTTCGTGAACAGCCAGGTCCCGATCCGCAGGCGGTGAGCATCAACGCCCGGACAGGCCGAACAACCCAAGGCTAGACTCGAGGGGGACGGGCGCCAAGCCCGTCCCCTTTGCATCGCGCGAGTATTCGCCGCAAGGCCATGCCGACAACCGGCACGCGAACGCGACGCGCGAGCGCGCCACCATCCACATCCCCAGGGCCATGTGCCGTCGCCGCAGCTCGCCGACACATCCCCGCCGCAAACGCGGGCAATGATCCCCCGTGCCCCGCTCCCACAACGCCAACCTCCTCCTCATCGGGCTCCGTGGCAGCGGCAAGTCCACGCTCGGACGCGAGCTCGCCATCGCCCTGGGGCGACCTCTGATCGACCTCGACGAGCAGACAGCCAGGTCGCTGAACCACCCGACCGCCGGCGACGCCTTCCGAACCGAGGGCGAGCCGCGGTTCCGCCTGGCCGAGGCGGCGGCCCTGGCTCGCGCCACGGAGACGCCGGCCCAGGTCATCGCCTTGGGCGGCGGCACACCCACCGCGCCCGGCGCGTCGGACTTCCTGTCGCTCTGCCGGGCCGCGGGCACCGCGTGGGTCGCGTACCTGCACGCCGACCCGCGCCCGCTCCGCGCTCGCCTGGCCCACACCGACATCGCCGCCAGGCCCGCGCTGCTCGGGGGCGACCCACTCGACGAGATCGAGCGGGTGTACGCCGCCCGCGACGGGCTGTACCGCTCGCTCGCCGACGTGGTGATCGAGGTCGGGCCGCTCGGCGTCGCGCGCGCGGTGGACGCCGTGCTGCGCGCGTGGCGCGCCCCAGCCCCGCGTGCGTGAGCACGCGCGGGCCGCGTTCGGGCGTCGCACCCCACATGCACCGGGTCACGAAAGATAAACCGCGGCCTGATGGCCGCGGCTCGGTCGCTCTCGTGATCCCGTCGCCTGCTCAGTGCGCGAAGTGGGCGAACGCGCGGTTCGCCTCGGCCATCCGGTGCACCTGCTCGCGGGTCGTCATCGCCTTGCCCTCGCCACGCGCGGCCGAGAAGATCTCGTCGGCCAGGCGCTCGGCCATGGGGCGACCCTTCTCGCCGCGGGCCGCCTCAAGGCACCAGCGGAACGCAAGGCTCTGCTGGCGGCGGGGCTTGACCTGCATCGGCACCTGGTAGTTGGCGCCGCCGATTCGCTTGGAGCGGACCTCGACGTAAGGCTTGAGCTTGTCGATCGCCATGCGGAAGACCTGCAAGGCGTTGTCGGGCTTGTCGGCGTCGTCGATCTTGGCCAGTTTCTGCTCGATGATGTCCATGGCGTCATAGACCACGCGCTGGGCGACGGCCTTCTTGCCGTCTGACATAACGCAGTTGACGAACTTCGACAGCAACGTGTCGTTGAACTTGGGGTCCGGACGCAGCTGGCTGTCGGACGCGGTGATACGACCACCCATCGTGAAACTCCTTCGGCTCGCACGCCGACGCCCTTGACCGGGCATCGACCTCGTTCACCCGACCGCGCCAGTCGCGGGAAAGCGACCGACACGATCCGATTACTTGCCTTGTCTGGAGCCGATCGCTCGGACCCCCGTTACAAACGCTGATGAATCGGGGCAATCTGCTCGGCCCGCCCCGGTAAAACACCACTCAAACCGACCGAATCAGCCCTTGCCCTTCTTCGCGCCGTAGAGCGACCGCCCCTGCTTGCGCCCCTCGACGCCAAGGCAGTCCAGCGCGCCGCGCACGACGTGGAAGCGAACACCGGGCAAGTCGGGCACGCGCCCGCCACGCACCAGAACGATCGAGTGCTCCTGCAGGTTGTGGCCCTCGCCGCCGATGTAGGCGGTGACCTCGAAACCGTTGGAGAGACGCACGCGGGTCACCTTGCGCAGAGCAGAGTTGGGCTTCTTGGGGGTGACGGTCTTAACGACCAGGCACACGCCGCGGCGCGCGGGAGACAACGCCAGCTCGCGCACCTTCGACTTGGAGCGGGAGATGCGGCGTGGCTTGCGGATGAGCTGATTGATCGTCGGCATCGGGAGTCCTGGTCGAGCGGGCCTGATCGAGGGAACGTGCTTCGACCCAGGGGCGGAAGGCAACGGGAAACCCGTGGTCCTGCCGTCTCCGGGGCTGGGATGCTAGGCTCGTCACATGCCAAGGGAAAGCCGACCGACGCCTGGGGGAAACAAGGCGAACGCTCCTGCTGCCCGGAAGGGGGTCGCCGGTGGCGGACCCGCCAGACGGCGGGGGTCCAAGGCCATCGGACCGGGCACGATAGGGAAGGGTAAGCAGGCTCCAACCCGGGCTGGCGCCTCGGCTGCGCCGCCGGCTGGTGCGAAGCCGCCGAAGCAGCCCACAACCCACACCACCGCGCCCCCCACCCC
>CAZHKB010000428.1:0-2514 GCA_964533405.1 uncultured Phycisphaeraceae bacterium
GTGTGCGGGTGGTCGCGCGGGTGGTCGCGCGGGTGGGCGCGTGGATGGGAGGGCGGAGGAGGTTGGCCGCGACCCGTCGCCGCTCGGCTGGGTCATCGGTTGCGAGCAGAGCGCGACAGGCGGTCAAGGCGGCGGCCCGAACGGCCAGAGCGCGAATATGCTCGATAGCCTCGAACGAGGCGGTGAGCGCGGAGAGTTTCTCGGCGAGGGCCGGGGATGCGAGCCAGTCGGCCAGTTCCGCGGGAGTTGTGCTGAGATCGGCTGCGAGGCTGGAGAGCGCGGGCGCGAGAAGGGTATTGAGGAGGCCGGGCGGGGCCGTGGGAATCGGGCATCGCGAGGGGGCTGGGTCCACGCCTTGAGTGTACGGAGTGTGGACGGCCAAGTCAATGGTATTTATTTGGGTTTTCGATTTATGTTCTGCTTACCTGTGTCGAGACTTGTGTTTGCTCGCGGTGTTGCCCTGCTGGGGAAGTTGGGCCAGGAAACGCAGGGCAAACGGACTTTCACGGGCCAGGACAGGCGGCGGGAGACGTTGGATCGCGCGATTGGGATCTCGGTTGCATCAGACCCCCCCGCTCCCGAAGGGGGCCCCGCTGGGAGGCTGCGTGCGCGTTGGAGCGGGCTGGCTGCCGCCGGGGGTTCGGATCAGACGCCCGATCAGGCGTTTGCTCGGCGTGGAAAGACAAGAGGGGGCGGCCGTGGCCACCCCCTCGAGGTTTTTGCGCGGTTTTCGATCAGGCGCGGCGACGGCGACCGGAGAGAAGGCCGGCAATGCCGAGCAGCACGGCACCCGAGGGGGCCGGGATGTTGAGCTGCTTGTCCTTGCTGATGAGGGCTGTCTGGCCCGGCAGGAGATTGAACTCCCACTGGAAGGCCCAGGTCATGTCGCCAGGGCCCAGAGGGCCGGCGTTGTTGTTGAGGTTGGTGATGCCCGTGTCGGTCAGTTCGATGATGAGGTTGGGGAAGTCGTCAACCTGGTAGCGCTGGGGCGAGGGGGTGACGACGGTCTCGTTGAGCACGCCAGCGAGGGGGTCGCTCTGCTTGGCGGTGTTGATCGGGGTGCCGGTCAAGACGAGCGAGTCATCGCCCGACGTGCCGCCCAGGTCGAAGTCGCTGTACTGGAAGAACGTGAACTGGAGAACCTGGTTGCTGGTGTTGTGGATGGCAATGGACTCGGCGATGTCGGACGTTCCGGAGCCGGCCATGCCGCCGCGAAGGGTCCATGTGGGCTCGATGACGAAGCCCGGGCCGGTGTACTGGGCGGAGAAGGTGTCGGGGCGCGGGTCGACGAAGGGGTTGGTGTCGACCAAGAAGGAGCCGGTGAGCGCGAGGGTGGAGGTGTCCACCGCGGACTCGAAGCCCATGCCGCCCGTGCGGTAAAAGAAGCCCTGGAAGGCGAGGTTGGGGGTGCCGTCGACCTCCCACCCGAACATTCCGGCACCCGCTCCGTCCTCAATGAACGTGGTTGAGTTGCGATCCTCGAGCACATTGACGACGCCCAAGGCCGGTGAAACCAGCAGGGAAGCGCCAGCGACGCAAGTCAGCGTGCGAATCATTTGTCTCTCCCGCTCTGCCCGGCCGTTTGGCCTGGCAGTCCTCCTGTGGGACCGTTGGTTGGTCGGCGTGGGCCGAGAACCCTCTCCAGACACCAAACATAAAGCGACGAAAATCGAGAGTCAAGCAAATTCATTTGCTTTTACAATTTGATTGCTTGGGAAGTATACCCACCTGAACAGGGGATGATTTCAGCGGTTTTCCATCGGCGCGACCACCAACGGCGGCGTCGAGCCCCTCCACCCGCGCCGCCCCGGATACGCTTGCCTGCCCTTGGTTCCACGCCCTTTCATGCCGGTCATCGTCGGCCCCACCGCTGGTGGTAAGTCCAGCCTTGCCACGAGTTTAGTAGCGACTCTTGGATCGCGGGGTGTTGACGCCGAGCTGATCTCCGCCGACGCCATTCAGATCTATCGGAGCCTGGACATCGGCAGCGCGAAGCCCACGCCGGATGAGCAGCGGCAAGTCTCTCACCACCTGATCGATGTGGTGGAGCCGGAATCGTCGTACTCCGTCCATCAGTGGCTCGAGGCGGCCAATCGGGCGATCGAGGGCGTGCGGACGCGGGGGCGTGTGCCGATCGTGGTCGGGGGCACGCACCTGTATGTCAAAGCGCTTCTCTACGGGCTGTTCGAAGGGCCTGGGGCGGACGAGGGATTGCGGGAGGAGCTGCGGGCGATCGAACCGGGCCTTCGGCGAGAGGAGCTGGAGCGGGTGGACCCTGAGGCCGCGGCACGGATTCACCCCAACGACGAGCGGCGAACGGTGCGGGCGCTGGAGGTGCATCGTTTGACGGGTCGGCCGATCTCCGTGCAGCAGTCCCAGTGGGATGCCGCCCCGCGTGCGGATGCGGTGCTGGTTGGGCTGCTGTGGGAGACCGAGGCGATCAACCAGCGGATCAACGCGCGGGTGCGGGCGATGGTTGAGCGGGGGCTGGTGGAGGAGGCGCGGGGGCTGTGG
>CAZHKB010000429.1:0-2514 GCA_964533405.1 uncultured Phycisphaeraceae bacterium
GGGCAGGGTGGGCCCCGGCTGGCGGAGGCCGTCGACGAGGTAGGAGACGGCGTAGGTTCCGTCGGGCTTTGCGGTGGGCTGGACGTCGACCTGTGAGGCGCGACCCTCACGCCCCTTGATATAGAGGGATTCGGCCAGTATGCGGATGTCGAACTCGGGTGTCTCGGCGTTGGGGACGAGGAGCTTCTGCTTGGTGGGGCTGAGGAGGGTGAGTTCTGCCTTGCCGGCGATCTTGGCCTGGGCCTTGGCGGCGCGGGCGGCCTGCATGGAGGACATGTCGAACTTGAGGCGGTGCTCTTCGGGCACGCGCTCGTCGCGGTTGGTCATGAGGGGGAAGGCGATGAGGTCGGCCAGGAGGACGAAGATCATGGCGGCCAGGGCGACCCAGAACGCGATCTCGCCGGTCATGGGGATCATGAAGAAGACGGCGACGGCGACGACGCCCACGATGAGGTGGGCGAGGTTCCAGGCCTTGCGGCCGAGGTGGAAGCGTTCGGCCTGCTTGTCGTAGAGCGTGGAGATCATCCATGCCCAGCCCCAGAAGGGGATGAGCACGAGGATCGGCTTCCAGAACGACATCATGATCTTGGCGTCGGCGGCCAGGGTCTGGAGGGCCAGACCGGCGGCGTCGGGCGTCAGTGTTGCTGACAGCAGGGGCAGGACGGGGAGCGTGCTCACGGCGGGAAATCCTCCCGGGAGAATGAATCGCGAATCGGCGAGGGGCCGACAAGCGGGGAAGGCGAGAACGGACCGAGCGAGCCCCGCACGGGGCAGGCTCTTGTGAGGCCAGACGGGGCGAAACAGCGGGCACGGGCCACCGGCCAAGGCAGACCGGGCATCCACAATAGCAGACCGGCGCGAGTCCCGACACCGACCGACTTCGGGGCGTGCTCCGAGGCGAGCCGGCGGTGCCGGACGTGCGGGCGCACGCCCGGATGCCCCGTCGCACCTGCGGGGGGGGGGGGCGGCTTAGCCGAGCTTCTTGAGGCGCATCATGAGCTCGTCGACGTTGGGAGAGGACTCGGTCGCGATGCGCATGTGGATGTACTCCTTTTCCACGAGCTGGACGAGGGAGTCGTTGAAGTCGACCATTCCCACGCTGCGGGCCTCGACGGAGTTGATGTACTCGCGGAGCTCGCCCTCGCGGCCCTCGAGGATGTGCTTCTGGACGACGCCGTTGTTGATGAGGATCTCGAGGGCGGGGATGCGGTGGATGTTCTCGTGGAGGGTTGGGAGGAGTTTCTGGTAGACGAACGCGCGCATCTGGTAGCCCAGGATCTTGCGGACCTGGGGGACGTCGTCGGAGGGGAAGAGGCCGTAGATTCGGCTGAAGGTCTGGGTGGTGCTGGAGGCGTGGATGGTTCCGTAGACGAGGTGGCCGGTTTCGGCGGCCATGAGGGCGGCCTCGAAGGTTTCGGAGTCGCGCATCTCGCCGATGAGGACGATGTCGGGGTTCTCGCGGACCAGGGCGCGGAGGGCGATTTTGAAGTCGAGGCAGTCGATGCCGATCTCGCGTTGGTTGATGGTGGCCTTGCGGTCCTCGAAGATGTACTCGATGGGGTCCTCGATGGTGACGATGTGAACGGGCTTCTGGCGGTTGACGAAGTCGAGCATGGAGGCGATGGTGGTGGACTTTCCGGAGCCGGTGACGCCGCAGAGCAGGACGATGCCCTGGGGCTGCATGGCGATGTCGGCCATGATGGAGGGGAGGTGGAGTCCCTCGAAGGGGAGGATGTTGCTGGTGATGCGTCGGGCGGCGACGGAGATCTTGCCGCGTGCCATGAAGAGGTTGACGCGGAAGCGGCAGCGTTCGTCGTAGTCGTAGGCGAAGTCGACGGAGCCGAACTTGTGGAGGTCCTCGATCTGCTCCTCGGTGAGGATGTGGCGGGCAATCTCCCAGAACTCGTCGTCGTCGATGGGTGAGGTGTCGAGGGGCTTGAGGGCTCCGCGGAGGCGGATCTTGGGCGGGAACCCGGTCTTCATGATGAGGTCGGAGGCCTCGAACTTGATGGTGGCCTGGAGGAACTTTCCCCAGCGGGTGGCGTGTGGGTCCTGCTTCTTCTTGCGTGGCAGGACGACGTGGCCGACGTGTGACGCATCATTGTGAACTTCGGTCCCAACGCTCATAAGTCCCTCGCCAGTCGTGCGACGTCGCGCCCCGCCGGTGGGGCCGCGACGCGCGTCGGTCCCCTGTTGCCTGTTCGCCCAACCCGCGCTCGCGGGGGGGGTTAGCGTAGTCTCCCGCGCGTCGGGCTGCACGCCAAGCGCGATTCGGTCGGGTTCGGCGGATGGCCCCGCCGACCCGTTCGCGATGGCGTTGAACGTCCGATACCCGATCCGCGAGCGCGCGGCGACAACGGCCGCCGGTGGCGGCATTGTTCCTGTTCGCAGAGGGGTCCGGGTGGGTTCCCCGGTTGAGGAGTGCGGGGGTGGAACGGGGCGATCGGCTGCGGGTTTGGGTTGTTTGGCTGCCCCCACCCTGCCTCCTCCCGTTCGGTGGGGCGCAATGGGGGG
>CAZHKB010000430.1:0-2505 GCA_964533405.1 uncultured Phycisphaeraceae bacterium
CCCCCCATTCCGCGGGGCGGAATGGGGGGAGGGGGGGCGGTTCAGAATGACTTGAGGGCTTGGGTGATGGGTTGTCGGAGGCAGCGGAGTGCGGGGGGGATGGCGCCGATGAGGCCCAGGAGCAGGCCGCCGAGCAGGCCGATGAGCGTGACGGGCGCGTCGATGGTGATGGCGAACGCGCCCATGGAGAAGCGGACGGCCAGGCCGTCGAGGAGGAGGAAGGCCAGGAGCGTCGCGGCGACCGCGCCGCAGGCGGCGGCGATGACGGATTCCTGCACGAGACTCAGCACGATGGCGCGGCGAGCGAATCCGAGCGACTGGAGCATCGCGATCTCGCGCACGCGTGACGCGAACGCAGCGTACATGGTGTTCAGTCCGCCCAGGATGCCGCCGGAAGCGATGAGCAGCGCGGTGACAATGACCATGATGCGGATGGGTGCGTAGAAGGCGGCGATCGAGGAGTAGTAATCGCGCTCGCGGATGGCGGTGATCTCAAGGTCGAGGCGGCTCTTGGCGAAGAGGTCGATGTCGCCGAACGTGGCCGGGCGGGTGGAGGTGGGCGCGGAAGCCTTGCCGGATGAGGGCGTCGGGAGCGAGAGGACGACGCAGGAGAGCGAGGACTCGCGGCGTGTGGCGACCTGGAGGTCATTGATGGGGAGCCAGATCTCGGCGTCCATGACGGTTTGCGGCGCGCGGAACTGGCCCACGATGGTCCACGGGCGCTCGGCGATGTGCAGGGTCTGGCCGATCGCGAGGCGGGAGGAAGGCAGGCCCAGACGCGCGGCGGCCAGCGAACCGACCATGATCTCGGAGTCGCCCTGGAGCGGGAAGCGCCCGGCGGTCATTTCCACCTGGGGGTGGACGAGGAGGGCGACGGCGCGCACGCCGCGGAGCACGCCCTGGAGTTCGGCGGCAGAGTCGGGCGCTTCGCGGATGGGCAGCGCGATGTGGATCTCGGGCGAGGCGAAGGTGATGCCGGCCTGGGTGCGCAGGCCCGGGATGGAGGCGGCGGCAATGGCGTCGACGGAGGCGTCGATCTGAGAGCGTTCGATGGCCTCTTCGCTGCCCGCGCCGAGGAGGATGACGTTCTCGTGCAGAGGGGCGGGCTGGGTGAGGGTGAGCTGCATGCCGCGGACGAAGCCAGCGGCGGCCAGCGCGAGCAGGACGACAAGCGTGGCGCCGATGAGCGACGCGGCCAGGCGGACGCGGCTTCGGGCGAGGTTGCGGACGGCGTATTCGAGTGGGAGGATTCGCACGGTCTTCTCGGGTGGGTCCTTCTTGCGAGGCGCTGTTGCGAGGTGGTGAGCAAGGGCGGAGCGCGACGGGGTACGCAGACGCGGAGCGCTACACCGACCGGAAGCACGACGCGATGGGTCGGCGCGAGGCCTGCCAGGCCGGGACCAGGCCCGCGAGGATGCCCAGGGCGGCGCAGGCGGCCAGCCCATTGAGCAGCAGCGGCGCGTCGGCGGTGATCGGGATCGACTGGCCCTCGACGGACAGCGCGAACGAGCCGAAGCGAGCCACGAGAATCGCGGCCAGCGCGCCGAGCCCGCCGCCCAGCAGCGCGAGGATCGTGCCCTCGGCGACGACCAGCGCGGCCACGAGCCGCCCGGTGAACCCGAGCGTCTGCAACACCGCGTGCTCGGCGATCCGCGACTGCACGCTCAAGATGATCGCGTTGGCGATGAGCGCGAGCACGGCCACGAGGCACCCAGCGCCGAGCCAGCGGGCGAACGAAACGAGTTCCACCACGTCCTGGGCCACGCGGGCCATGAAGGCCTTCTCGGAGTAGGTCGACGTCGGCTCCTGCGCGTGGGCGAAGAGGTCGTCGATCTGGGCGGCCACCGGTTCGAGCAGGGCGGGGTTCGAGACCTTGACGTTGAACTGGGTGACGATGCCCTGCTGGTTCCGGGCGGCCCGCTGGAGGAAGTCCAGCGCGACGTACGCGACGTTCTGGTCCTGCGGATCGTCGGAGCGGATGATGGCCGCGACGGTGACGGTGATGCCCGCGGCGTCGAACCGCTGGCCGACCGACAGCCCCCGGCGTGCGGCGAGAGTCTGGCCCAGAATGGCCGCGTCCGAACGGCGGAGCCACTGGGCGGAGGTGCCCGAGATGAAGTCGATCTGGTCGCCACGCTCAGCCAGGAATCGCTCGGGCGGCACGCCGCGGAACGTGACGACGTCGAGGCTGGTCCGGCAGTTGGTGACGACGATCTTGACGGGCAGCACCGAGGTCACGCCCTCGAGCCGCTCGATGCGGGAGAGGTAGTCCTGCGGCAGCGCGCTGGTGGCGGGGCAGAAGCGGTCCTTGCGATAGACGACCAGCGTGGTGTCGGCGGCCGACGCGGCGGTGGTGCGCTGCACGCCGCGATGCATGGCGTGGACGGCGGTGAAGAGGAACATGGCGGCGGCGACGCCCAGCAGGGTGAGGGCGGTGCGGACGCGGTGGCGCGTGACCTGCTTGAGGATGTAGGGGAGGAACTTGAGCGGGTTCATGGGGGGGGT
>CAZHKB010000431.1:0-2503 GCA_964533405.1 uncultured Phycisphaeraceae bacterium
CGGCGAACGCGGCGCCCAGCGGCGGGAGCGCGCTGGCGGGCACGGCCGCGGCGCGGCGAGTGGGTTTGCACGGGGCGCTGGCGACGGGCGAGTGGCTGGAAATCGAGCGGGGCACGCTGCGGGTCGGGACGAGCGACGCGGGGCGGATCCAGCCGATCCTGGACGCCCTGCGGGCGCGAGGGGCGATCATCAAGAGTGTGCGATCGATCCGGCCTTCGCTGGAGGACCTGTTCATGGAGGCGGTGACGGACCCGACGACGGGGGAGGTGCTGAGGCCCGGCGCGGCGGGCGGGGCCGGTGGGGCGGCGGATGGACCGCGGAACGAGGGGAGCCTCTGATGCTCATCCAGACCTGGGCAATCTTCCTGGACGCGTACCGCGAGCTGAACAGCAAGAAGCTGTTCTGGATCACGATGGTGCTGTCGGGGCTGTGCGTCGCGCTGTTCGCGGCCGTCGGGATCGACGAGACGAGCCCGACGATCCTGTGGCTGCACCTGCGGTTCATTCCGGTGAACAGCGAGATCATCCCGCCCTCGCTGCTGTACAAGCTGCTGTTCGTGAACCTGGGGCTGGGGGTGTGGCTGACGTGGATCGCGACCATCCTGGCGCTGATCTCGACGGCGCCGGTGTTCCCGGACATGGTGGCGAGCGGGGCGATTGAGACGGTGCTGAGCAAGCCCATCTCGCGGACGCGCCTGTTCCTGACCAAGTATGCGGCGGGGCTGCTGTTCGTGACGCTGCAGGTCGCGGTATTCACCGTGGCTTGCTTCCTGGTGATCGGGATTCGAGGCGGTGCCTGGGAGCCCGGGCTGCTGCTGGCGATCCCGATCGTGGTGATCTTCTTCTCGTACCTGTTCGCGGTGTGCGCCGTGCTGGGGCTCATCACGCGGAGCACGATCGCCGCGCTGCTGCTGACGATCCTGTTCTGGTTCTTCCTGTACCTCTTCAACCTGGCCGACGCGGTGCTGGTGTCGATCCGGGAGCAGACGTCGGTGGAGATCGAGAGCCGTGTGGAGGCGATCAGCAGGGCGGAGGCGGGGACGACTGAGGCCATCATCGGGCAGATGCGGGAGGCCGGGCAGGAGGTGCCGGAGGGGTTCGTTCCGACCGCGGAGCAGGTGAACCTGACCAACCCGTTCATCGCGGGGATGCGCACGGAGAACGTGGAGGCGCAGTCTGGGCTTGAGCAGTTGTCGTGGTGGACGGGCCTGCTGTACTGGGTGAAGACCCCGCTGCCCAAGACCGGCGAGACGGTGCAGTTGATGGAGCGTGTGATCGTGGACGCGGCGGAGCTGGACGCCGCCCAGACGGCCGCCGATGCGGACCGGGAGGCGCAGGAGGCCCAGGGTCGTCCGCGGCGTGGGCAGAACCGTGATCAGGTTGAGGCTGGGCGTCGGACCGAGGCGGTGTTCAAGGCGAGGTCGGCGTGGTGGGTGATGGGCACGTCGCTGGGGTTCGAGGCGGTGGTGCTGGCGTTCGGCGCGTGGAGGTTCAAGCGGCGGGATTTCTAGACCGGCGTGGTCGATTGGTCTCAGGGGTCGGTGGCCTTGGGCCCCCTCGATCGAGCCGGAGGCCCGATACCCCTGCTGATTCGGCAGACCGGGCGCATACAGTCTGTCGCCGGGGGCATTCCCGGCGTCACAGGGTGTAGCTCAGCTTGGTAGAGCGCCGTCTTTGGGTGGCGGAAGTCGGGGGTTCGAATCCCTTCACCCTGATTGATTGTTCTCCGGACCTCAGCCGCAGGGAGCGCCCGCGTGGGTTCCCGGGAGTGCGCCGGGACGTTGCACGGGTGTGATTGTGCGAGGGAGGTTCCGAGCAGGAGCGATCACGATGTGCATCGAGCAGGAAATCGGAGCCGATGGGGGCCCGGTAATCATCACCGACCAACCCGCAGCGCTCCTATCGCGGCCCAGACTACCGCGTCGAGAACGAAGCGCTGGTTGCCCTTATGCAGACCTTGGCGACCGCGCCCGCAACCGTCCTGGAAACCCTCGCCCAGAACGCCATGCGCCTCTGGCGTGCTCAGTCCGCCGGCATCAGCATCGAAGAGGGGCGCCGCCAGGACGGCGTCTTCCGCTGGCACGCGGTGGAGGGGGTCTGGAGCCGATTCGCCAGCGGCACCCTGCCGCGACACGCCAGCCCGTGCGGCACGGTTCCGCGCGAGAACTGCTCGCTGCTCATGTCCCGCCTCGAGCTCGCCTACCCCATCCCCACCGAGCTCTCCCCACGCGTGGAGGAGGTGCTGCTCGTGCCCTTTCGTACCGCCGCCAGCGACGGCAAGCCCGTCGGAACCGTCGGGGTCATCTCCCATTCCGAGGGCACAAAGTTCGACCGTGAGGACCTCCGCCTGATGGAGAGCCTGGCCGCGCTCGCCGGGGCGGCCTACCAGACCCTTGTGGCCGCTGGCCACCTTCGCGACCCGAGCTGATCGCCCAACTCCCCCGCAATTCCCCCGAACACCGGAGCCACCATGCCGGACCCCGCAATCCCGGCCATGCTCGCCC
>CAZHKB010000432.1:0-2500 GCA_964533405.1 uncultured Phycisphaeraceae bacterium
TGACCGTCGCCACGAGGAAGTCGGCCGAGGCAGGGTTGGCGTTGATGTGCCAGCCGTCGTCGATCCGGAGCGTGACGGTCACGGTGACGGTCTCGCCGGGCGAGGCCGACGAAGGCTCAACACTCACCGCGACCTTGACGTGGGCCGAGGAGTCGGTGACGGCGTTCGCACCCTCGGCAGCGCCGGGAGTGACGGATGGGGATGGGGGGGCCGGAGCGTTGATGTTGATCGCCGGGGCGCCGCCCGAAGGAGCCGCGACGGGAGCCGCCGCGAGGAAACGCTCCAACGCATGCACCATGTGCACGCTCCCACGCGGTGATTGCGCCATCGAGCCGGAGAACGCTTTGAGCAACTCGTCGGCCTTCGTGCGATACGCCGCCCCCGCTCCGTCGCCGGTCGAGGCGGCCAGCGTGAGCAGGTTGTGGGCCATCACGCTGTTGCCGCCGGGTGTCGCGTTGTCGCCGATGTCCTTGCCCCGCGCGAGCAGGTCGGGCTGGGGTGTGGCGAAGAAGTACCCGCCGCCGTTCTTGTCCCAGAAGAGTTCATCCGCCTTGGCCGCGAGCGACTTAGCGGCATCGAGCCACTTCGCCTTCGCCGCCGCATCGGTCTCGACGCGACTCAGCGCCAGCAAGCCGCGGATTACGAAGGCGTAATCCTCCAGGAATCCCTCCTGCGGCGTGGCCTTGGCATCCTTCGCATCGGCGGCGGCCCGCACCGAGCGGAGCAGCCGTCCATCGGGCGTCCGCATCTTCTCCAGCACGAACGTCGCCGCCTTCACCGCCGCAGCGCGGTACGCATCATCCTTGAGCACCTCGGCCCCGCGCGCGTAGGCGTCGATCATCATCCCGTTCCACGCCGCGATCGCCTTGTCGTCCAGCCGAGGGAGTGTGCGACCCTTCCGCACCGCCGCGAGCTTGGCCAACATCGCGTTGATCTCGGGCGTGTTCGCCTCGCCGCCCCCCCGTGCCTTGCGCACCAGCGTCCCGCCCTCGGGGTGCTTGTGCCCTGGGAATATCGGCACGTCGGCAAGCTCGAACGCGGCGAGGAAGGCCGCCGCATTCTTGGGGGGGTCGCCCAGCACGCTGGTGATCTGCTCGCGTGTCCATGTGTAGTACGCGCCCTCGACCGCGTCGGTCTCGGCGTCCAGGGCCGAGTAGAACTGCCCGTTGGGCCCCGTGAAAACTTCGTTCACGAAGCGGAAGATGCCGCGGGCGGTGTCGGCGTCGCGGGCGTCGCCGGTCGCGGCGAAAGCGTCGAGATATGCGACCGCGAGCGCCGCCTGGTTGTAGAGCATCTTCTCAAAGTGCGGCACCTTCCACTGGCCGTCGGTCGCGTAGCGGTGGAACCCGCCGCCCACGTGGTCGTGGATGCCGCCCGCCGCCATCGCGTCCAGCGTCGTGGTCACCATCGCGAGCGTGGCCGCATCCGCGTCGCCCCCCCCCTTGGCCACCCGCCGCGCGTGAACATCGAGCAGGAACGAGTAGTAGAAGTCGCTGGGGAACTTGGGCGCGAGCCCGAATCCGCCGTTGGTCGGGTCGTAGGACGCCGCGATCTGCTCCACCGTCTTGTCCACCAGCGCCGCATCGAGCGTGGCCTTGGGAATGGACGCGAGCCGCCCCCCCTCCCCACTTCCGCCCAGCACGTTCTTGATCGCATCGGCCACACGCCCGGACACCTCGTTGACCTTGGGACGCTGCTCTTTCCACGCATCGCCCAACTGCGTCACGAGCGTACCGAACCCCGGTCGCCCCGGGGGGGGTTGGTCGGTCGCCCCGAAGTACGTCCCCGCGAAGAACGGCTTGAGGTCCGGCGTCAAAAACAAACTGTTCGGCCACCCGCCGCTCTGCGTCATGAGCTGGGTCGCGGTCATGTAGATCTCGTCGAGGTCGGGCCGCTCCTCGCGGTCCACCTTGATGCAGACGAACCGCTCGTTCATCAGCGCGGCGATGGCCTCGTTCTCGAACACCTCGCGCTCCATGACGTGGCACCAGTAGCACGTCGAGTAGCCCACCGACAGGAAGATCGGCTTGTCCTCCTTCCTGGCCCGCTCGAGCGCCTCGCGCCCCCACGGATACCAGTCCACCGGGTTGTGCGCGTGCTGGAGGAGGTAGGGGCTGGTCGCGTTCGCCAGGCGGTTGGTGTGCATGGGATCGGCCGGCGCTTTGCCCGCACCGCCCGCCTCCTTCGGCGGCTGTGGCGTCTGCTCCGCTTGCTTCCCGCACGCGGGCAAGGTGCACAGCATCACCGCCACCATCGCGGCGGAAACGAACGTCCAGCCGCACGAGCGAGAACGATGGGCGCGATGGGAGTTCATGTCTCAGGATAACGGCTTGGAGAGCACCCTTATTCCCGTGGTTCTGGACGCACCGGCTTGGGCATTAGAGCTGGAGCCGGGGTCGTAATGCTGCACGCGAGACGGCAACTCGCATGGCCTGGGCCGCTTCCGGCGTGCCCGCCTTGGACTTGCCGAAGCCGCGCGCGGCGCCCAGGGCCGCAGCCT
>CAZHKB010000433.1:0-2497 GCA_964533405.1 uncultured Phycisphaeraceae bacterium
CCCCACCACAGTCCCCGGCTCCGCCCAGGCCGCGTGCCCGGAGTGCGAGCACCCCATCCTCTTCTCCCGCCAACCCCTCTCCGGCCAGGTCATCGCCTGCGCCGGCTGCGGTGCGGAGCTGGAAGTCACCTCCCGCGACCCTCTCCGCCTCGAACTGGCCCCCGAAGTCGAGGAAGACTGGGGCGAGTAAGCCACGACACCGCCCACCGGTGCCCACCAGCAGACCCCACGCCCCACGGCACTCCTGCAACGCCGCGCGCTTCCCCGCCTTCCTCCGCGCCCTCTACGTCTCTGCGTCGCCGCGATGGTTCCCTCCCCTTGCCCGCCCTCAACCAGGACCCCCCATGCGAATCGCCATGCCCTACACGCGCCTGCGCGTCGAAGAGCAACTCCTCCTCGACGCCTTCCAGGCCGCCGGCGTCCACGTCGATCCCCTCGACACCCGGACCGTCATCCTCGCCCTGCACGAGCCCGACCGCTGGCGGACCTACGACGCCGTGTTCGACCGCTCGCTTAGCCTCACCGCTTCGCTCACGATTGGTCGCGTCCTCGAAGGCTGGGGCGTCCGCTGCGTCAACCCCATCCGCACCGTCGAAGTGTGCAGCGACAAGCTCCACACCTCCATCGCTCTCGTCCGCGATGGCATTCCCACCCCCCAGGTCCGCGTCGCCGTCTCGCCAGACGCCGCCCTCGACGCTATCGAGCAGATGGGCTACCCCGTCGTGCTCAAGCCCACCGTCGGCTCGTGGGGGCGCCTGGTCGCCCGCGTCAACGACCGCGACGCCGCCGAGGCTCTGATCGAGCACCGCGACACGCTCGGCTCCGTCCAGCACGCCGTCTTCTACATCCAGGAGCACATCGACAAGCCCGGACGCGATATCCGCGTCTTCGTCATCGGCGGTGAGCCCATCGCCGCCATCACCCGCACCAGCCGCCACTGGGTCACCAACACCGCCCGCGGCGCGACCGCCGCCAACCAGCCGCTCACCCCCGAGATCCGCGACATCGCCGCCCGCGCCGCCGCCGCCATGCGTGGAGACGCCGTCGCCATCGACCTGCTCGAGTGCCCACGCCGCGGTTTGCTCGTCAACGAGATCAATCACTCCATGGAGTTCCGCAACAGCATCACCACCACCGGTGTGGACATCCCGGGCCTGCTGGTCCGCCAGGTCATCGCCGCCGCGAGCCATCGCGCCGCGGACGCTGGGCATCCGCGCGAACAGCCGGTCGCCTCGCCCGTGTCAAGCTCGCCGCGGCCGAGCTCCGCGCTCCCAACCGCCCAGGTGGAGGCCATGACCCCGTGACCACCCGAGCCTCCATCGTCGGCGCCAGCGGCTTCTCGGGCGGCGAACTCATCCGCCTCCTGCTTGCCCACCCGCACATCCAGATCGCCCAGGTCACCTCCCGCACCTTGGCCTGCCATCCCGTCCACCGCGCCCACCCCAACCTCCGCGCCGCCACCGACCTCATCTTCGAGAACCCCGACGACCTCACGCCCTGTGACGCCATCTTCCTCTGCACCCCCCACGGCAACTCCCAGCGCGACATCGACCGCTACCAGTCCCTCGCCCGACACGTCGTCGACCTCTCCGCCGACTTCCGCCTCCGTGACCCCGAGGCCTATCGCGAGTGGTACGGCCAGTCCCACCTCCGCCCCGACCTGCTCGAATCCGCCGCGTACGGCCTGCCCGAGACTGGCCGCGCACGCCTCCGCGAAGCCCGCCTCATCTCGGGCGTGGGCTGCAACGCCACCGCCATGATCCTCGCGATGCTCCCACTCGCCCGCGCCGGACTCATCCGCCGCGCCATCGCCGACCTCAAGGTCGGCTCCTCCCAGGCCGGCGCCGAACCCTCCGACGCCTCCCACCATCCCCTCCGCGCCCACGCCACCCGCACCTACTCCACCGGCGGCCACCGCCACCTGGCCGAGGTCGCCCAGGAACTCGGCAACTTCCCCCTCGACGCCACGATGACCTCCATCGATCTCGTTCGCGGCGTCCTGTGCACCGCCCACGTCGAACCCACCGAGCCGCTCGACGAACGCCGCGTTCGCGCCCTCTTCCGCGAGGCCTACCAGCGCGAGCCCTTCGTCCGCATCGTTGCCGAACGCTCGGGCCTGCACCGCCTGCCCGATCCCAAGGCCGTCGTCGGAAGCAACTACGCCGATGTCGGCTTCGCGATCGACCCCCGATCGGGCCGCATCATCCTGCTGTGCGCGATCGACAACCTCGTCAAAGGCGCCGCTGGCAGCGCGATCCAATCTCTCAACGTCGCCCTGGGATTCGACGAAACCGCTGGCCTCCGCGCCCCTGGCATCTTTCCCGTCTGAACCGCCCGCACACGCCCACCCCAACCTATACCCCGCCCAAGGACTCCCATCATGCACGACATCCTCGTCATCAAGATCGGCGGCGGCGCGGGCATCGACCTCGCCCCGCTCGCCCCCCAACTGTCCGCCCTCATCGCCCGCGGCCATACCCCCATCCTGGTCCACGGC
>CAZHKB010000434.1:0-2490 GCA_964533405.1 uncultured Phycisphaeraceae bacterium
ATCGTGGGCGTCAAGAACGGCGTCCTCGAGATCGACGGCCTCTACCGCACCGACTTCCATGTCATCGCCCAGCCCAAAGTTCAGCGGATTGGGAACCCGGCCCCCCCCTTCTACCACCTCGTCCTCATCCGCCTTGCCGACAACCGCGCCATCGCCGACACGCGAAAGACAGGGCACGAAGCCTGGCTCCCCACGCCAAACGCCATGCGGTTCGACATCAACAGCCCGTTCGCCGGCGACCGCCACATCGCCATCGACCTGACCAACTCGACCTGCGGGGAGGAGAACTTCCGGGAGCCGACGGGGCCGACGCTGCCGCTCGCTGACCTCCGGACATTGCTCAGCTAGTTGACCGCCTCAGGATCGCATGTATGTCCCGGACGATTAGCCTCACCGACCGCATTCATGTGCCCGGTCCCTGCCCCATGGCGTGGTCCGCTCTACAACCAGTACCGGGCCAGGGCGACCGTGCCCGCTTCTGCACGCACTGCAATCTCCACGTCCACAACATCTCGGCCATGACCCGGAGCCACGCCGACCACGTCATCGCCGACTCGCAGGGCCACCTCTGCGTCAACTTCCTGCGCGATCCAGAAGGCCATCCGATCGCCCTCGATCGTCCGCGCGCCCTTGCCAACGCCCACCGTCGCGAGCGGCGTCATGTCGCGCTCGCGCGAGTCGGACGCCTCGCGGCGTGCATCGGCCTCGGAGCGGTGTTCGCGCGGTTCGCCGCTGGCTGCGGAACGACAGACAAAGCGGAAATGATCGGGGAGATCAGCACCCTCGGGCATCCTGCTCCAGAATGCCCGGCCGACGCGCCCAGCGGAACTCCCCCGACATCCCCCCAATAATCCTCCGCCCCGACACCCCCGGGGCACGCCACCACACGCAGGCCAGGGGGGTCAGGCCAACTCGAACCCAGGCGCAACCCCGCGCCAACATCAGCCCGTGCCACCGACTCGCCAGACGCTGGCAGCCAATCGGTGCCGACGGCGGATGGACCACCGCCACACGCAGTCCGTCACAAAGGAGTCGCCATGACCGCCAAGAAACCCGCCAACGGCCACACCAACGGTTCTTCGAGCTCCGCCTCCAACGGCGCGAGCAAGCGATCACCGGCCCCGGCCTCCAAGTCCAAGTCCTGGACCAAACCCGAGCTCCTCAGCCGACCCGTCAAGCACATCGACATTACGCGCTTCGACGCCCGCCCCGTCATCGACTCCTACCGCGACATGGCCTATTCCAGCCGGACGCTGGCCCAGGCCGCCGACATCTACAGCCGGATGCTCGCCGACAAGGACTGCGCGGTCATCCTGACGATGGCGGGTTCCATGATCTCGGCGGGCCTCAAGAAGGCCGTCATCACCCTTCTCGAGAACAACATGGTGGACGCGATCGTCTCCACCGGCGCCAACATCGTGGACCAGGATTTCTTCGAGGGCCTGGGCTTCAAGCACTACATCGCCCCCGGCAGCCCAGAGGCTCCGCCCGTTGATGACCTGACGCTCCGCGACCTGATGATCGATCGCATCTACGACACCTACATCAACGAGGACGATCTGCGCGACTGCGACGACACCACCAAGAAGATCTTCGACGACTGCTGCACGCAGTGGGGCCCGGGCGCGTACTCCAGCCGCGAGTTCATCGACGCCATGGGCGCGTACCTGGCCAGGAACCACACGAAGAACGAGTCGCTGGTCAAGACCGCCCACCTCAAGCGCGTCCCCATCTTCTGCCCCGCCTTCTCCGACTGCTCGGCCGGCTTCGGCATCGTGCTGCATCAGGTCGAAAAGTCCGAGCAGGGCGCGCCCGCCGTCGCGTTCGACTCCGGCAAGGACTTCCGCGAACTCACCGACATCAAGCTCGCCTGCCGCGACACGGGCCTGCTCATGATGGGCGGCGGCGTGCCCAAAAACTTCGCACAGGACATCGTGGTGGCCGCCGAACTCCTCGCCGAGCGCAAGGGCGGCCAGGCCCGCGGCGACATCGGCATGCACAAGTACGCGATCCAGATGACCGTGGCCGACGCTCGCGACGGCGCGCTCTCCGGCTCAACCCTGCGCGAGGCCTGCTCCTGGGGCAAGGTCGACGTGGTCTACGAGCAGATGGTCTTCGGTGAGTACTCCGCCCTTTTCCCGCTGCTGGCCTCCGACGCCTACCACCGCTCCCAGTGGAAGGCCCGCAAGGCCTTCAAGTTTGCCGACATGTTTGAGAAGGCCGGCAACCAGCGAACCGACGCGGCCACGGGCCCAGGGGGACGGGCTTTCCAGCCCGTCCCGGCCTCCCGCGAAACCAAGCCCGCCAAGAACCCCGCCCGCGGCACCGGGAAGCCAAAGGCCGGCGCCAAGGCCTAACCCACGCAAACGCTCCTGACGGCAATCGGGGACGGGGTCCCAGCCCATCCCTCTGTCATTCTCCGCGCACGACGACCTCTCCCACTCCTCCGCGATCCGCCATCGCAACAATCCCCCATGCCCGCCCCAGACC
>CAZHKB010000435.1:0-2477 GCA_964533405.1 uncultured Phycisphaeraceae bacterium
CCGCTCGCGCGGTCGGCTCCGTTGGGTGATGGGTTGGGCGAGGGGCTAGGCCGCGCCGGGGCGGTCGCTGACGGCTTCGCGCGGCCTCTCGTCGATCGGGGCGCCCTGCGCCACGCGCTGGTCCTGCCCGGCTTCGAGCGGAGGGCGGGCGATGGCGGGGCGTGCGGCGGGAGTCGGGCGGGAGGACTCGGTCTCGATGTCGTCGGTGACGCCCTTGAGCCCTTTGCGGAACTCGACGATGCCCTTGCCCAGGCTCTTGCCGACCTCTGGCAGGCGCCGCCCGAAGAGGAGCAGGGCGATCAGGAGGAGGACGACCATCTCCATCGGGCCGGGAGTCCAGATCGCCAGGGTGTACGGGGTCATGGGAGCTCCAGAAGGCCGACTGGGGGGCGATTGATTGAAGGGGAAGGCGGGGAGCGGGTCAACCGCCCGGCTGATGAAGTCCGGCCCAGACTGGCGGCGGACGCGACGAGCATTTCACCACCGGACTTTCGGAGGGGCAGGACGCCTCGGGCGCTGAAGGCCGGAAAACTTGGCGGGTCCGTTGGCGGTGGCAGGCTCAGCCCGCGCGGCGGATTTCTCGGGTGGCGAGGGTCAGGACGTTGGTCTGGGTCATGTCGGGGCCGCGGAGCTGGCCGGTGAGTCGGCCTCCGGCCATAACCAGGACGCGGTGGGAGAGGGCCAGGAGTTCGGGCATCTCGCTGGAGACGAGCAGGACGCCCAGGCCGCGGGCGACGGCTTCTCGGACCAGGCGATAGACCTCGGCTTTGGTGCCGACGTCGATTCCGCGGGTGGGTTCATCGAGGAGCAGGACGCGGGTGTCTAGGCCGAGCCAGCGTGCGATGAGGAGTTTCTGCTGATTGCCTCCGGAGAGTTCGCCTGGGAGGGAGCGGGGGGAGGCGGCCTTGACACGGAAATCGGTGATGCGCTGGTTGACCAGGGCGCGTTCGGAGGCGAGGCGGCGGCAGCCGGCGTGGTTGGCGAGGCGGGACATGTAGGGCAGGACGATGTTCTCATCGACGCCGAGCTGGAAGAAGAGGCCCTGGAGGCGGCGGTCTTCGGGGACGTATCCGACGCCGGCGCGGATCATGGCGCTGGCCTCGGCGCGCGGGAGTTGGACGCCGTCGATGCGGACCGAGCCGGTGGCGCGTTTGTCGACACCGAAGATGGCGTCGAGGACTTCGCTGCGGCCCGCGCCGACGAGGCCGCCGATGCCGACGATCTCGCCGGGGCGGACGTCGAGGGTGATCTCGGAGATGCGGCCGGGGGAGCAGAGGCGATCGACCGAGAGGATCGGCTTGGCGTCTGCGGTGGTTGCGATGGCTGTGATGCGCGGCGATGGACCCGTTGGTGTGGCGATGGGCGGGTTGTTCCGGGCGGAGTTTGCGGCGGCAGCGGGGTCGGGCTCGCCGGGGGCCGCCTCGCCCCCGAGTTCTCGCATGGCCGGCGTTTCGTCCTTGCCGGCGAGGCGACGCCCGAGCATCTGCTCGACCAGGGTCGGCTCGTCGATGTCCTGGATGCGGCTGGTGGTGATGTACTTGCCGTCGCGCAGCACGGTGACGCGGTCGCAGGCGGCGAAGATCTCGCCCATGCGGTGGGAGACGTAGATGACCGTGATGCCGTCCTTGGCAATCTGGCGGACGATTTCGAGCAGGCGGTCGGCCTCGGACATGGAGAGCGAGCTGGTGGGCTCGTCGAAGACGATGACCCGAGGCTTGCCCGGGCCCTCGTCGAGCGAGGCCGCGATCTGGCAAATCTGGCGGCGTCCGGGGGCGAGGGTGCCCAGGGGGGCGGCGACATCGATGCCGGGCTCGAGTCGGTGGACGATGGCGGCGGCCCGGCGTTCCATCTCACGCCGATCGACCAGGCCCAGGCGGGTCCGAGGCATGTCGCACAGGCAGAGGTTCTCGGCCACCGACAGGTTGGGGCACTGGGCGAGTTCCTGGTGGACGATGCGGATGCCGTGGTCGCAGGCGTCTTGCAGGGAGCCGGGGCGGAGTTCGTGGGAGTCGATGGTGATGCGGCCGGAGTCGGGCTTGTGGAGGCCGGCGATGGCCTTGCCGAGGGTGGACTTTCCCGCGCCATTCTCGCCCATGAGGGCGTGGACCTCGCCGGGGAGGAAGGAGCAGGAGACATCGGTGAGGGCGCGGGTGGCGCCGAAGCGTTTGGAGACGTTGGAGACGATGAGGAAGGGGTCGGGCATGGGGTCACCGGCGCGGGCGTGAGCACGCGAGGAGGGTGGCGAGGCTGGGTGGCATGGCCACGGCTTTGCGTACGGATGCGAGAGCGGGGACGGGCGCGAGCAGGGATTGATCCGGCGTGGCCGCTCAGAGCTGCGGCCACGGGACACGGAGGCGGCGAGGCGCCGCCAGATTTCGCGTGCTCACGCACGCGGCTGTGTTAGCCTCCGGTGGCTTCGGAGGCTCCGCTGAGCCACTGGCTCCAGCGGCCCTTGAGGGCTTCGGCGGCGGCGGGGG
>CAZHKB010000436.1:0-2476 GCA_964533405.1 uncultured Phycisphaeraceae bacterium
GTGGGGCGGTGCGGGAGGGGGTGGATGTCGGTAGAATTGTGGAAAACCTGTGATTATCGGTCTTTGAACGGCGAACTGTAGGTTTCACTCGAAATTCGGCCTGCGACGCGAAGAAATGGCCGCACTTGAAAGATTTTGTGCGAAAGTTCGGTCTGAACCGATCCCGCAGCCCGATAATACCGTATCATCCAACGATCTCTCTCTCCTCCAGCGGGGCGCTGTCCTTGGATAGCGCCCTGCTTTATTGGTGGACCTTGCGGGTGGGCCGATCGGTACGGTTGACAGCGCTGCGGTTTGCGTCTTGACTACGGACGCTGCGATTTCAGGCGACCGGACCCCGCATCGCGGGTTTGTGCCTTGTCTTCAAGCGATTTTTGAGATCCGCCGGTGGTTCGTGGGGTTCCATCCCTGGGGCAAGGCTCGCCCCGACTTCCCGCTCCTTCTCGGTGGTGGGTTTGACGAAACGGACCGATCGCGGTTCGCGGTGGCCGCTTGTGGGCCGGGCGAGTTGCGGCAGTTCTGAAGTGGCGGTGCGCCAACCGGCCAGCGTGGCTTGGTTTGAGCGATCCTTGCCCGTCCCGGACTTCGCGAAGCGATGGATTTCATCCTTCGACTCATCCACCGCTACGCTCCCGGCATGGCTGGCGGGCACCCTTTCGCCCCGGCTACGGGGAGCAGCGTGATGAGCCAGGGTGGCGGGGCGATTCTGGTGACCGGAGCCGCGGGGTTCATCGGGTCGCATTTGGTCGAGGCGCTGCTGTCTCGCGGCGAACGGGTGGTGGGGCTGGACAACTTCGACCCGTTCTATGGGCGCGAGATGAAGGACGGGAACCTGCGGGAGGTCGCGCGGCATCCGCGGGCGGGGGCGTTCGAGTTCATCCAGGGCGACATCTGCGACGCCGCGCTGATGGGCGGCTTGGCCGCTCGGGTGAAGCCGAGCGGCGTGATCCACATCGCGGCCAAGGCGGGGGTTCGCCCCAGCATCGCCGACCCGCGCGGGTATGCCATGGCGAATCTGGTGGGCACGTCGGTGGTGATGGAAGCGGCGAAGGCAGCCATGTGCTCGCGGATCGTGATCGCGTCGTCGTCGTCGGTGTACGGGAACAACGCCAAGACGCCGTTCGCCGAGGATGACCCGGTCGAGGGGCCGATCAGTCCGTACGCGGCCACCAAGCGGGCCAACGAACTCATGGGGCACACACACTGGCACCTGACCGGGATGCCGACCGCGATGCTGCGGTTCTTCACGGTGTTTGGGCCGCGGCAGAGGCCGGACCTGGCGATCCGGCAGTTCCTCGCAAACGTCGCGGCGGGCGACGAGATCCAGATGTTCGGCGACGGGACGACCAGCCGGGATTACACGTTTATTGAGGACATCGTGTCGGGCGTGCTGGCGGCGTATGACCGCGTGCCGCAGTTCGGGTATCGCGTGTGGAATCTCGGGGGAAACCACCCGATCTCGCTGGCGGGGCTGATCGAGGCGACCGGGGCGACGGTGGGCAAGACGCCGCGGGTGAAGAGGGTGGCGATGCAGCCGGGGGATGTGGAGAAGACGTGGGCGGACCTGACGCGGAGCGGGAGGGAGCTGGGGTATCGGCCGGGGACGAGTCTGGAGGAAGGGTTGAAGCGGCAGTGGGGGTGGATGCGGGATGGGTGAAGCCCAGTGCGTCGCGAATCGGTCACGGGTCAGCGCGGCGAGACTCGTTCTGCCGCGGGTGGTCGTGCATCCTTAGCGCTTCGCTGGCGCGGGCGCGATCAGCCGCGCGCCCACGCGGTTGTCCTCGTTGACCTCGCCGCGCTCAAAGTCGCTCACGTTGGTGATGGTCGTCTGCGCGATGGCCGTACACGCCTCGTTGGTGAAGAACCCCTGGTGAGCGGTGACGAGCACGCTCGGGAAGCTCAGGAGCCGCACGAAGACGTCGTCCTGCACCACCTCGGCGGAGAGGTCCTTGAAGAACAGGTCCCCCTCCTCCTCGTACACGTCCAAGCCCACCGAGCCGATGCGGCCGCCCTTCAGGGCCGCGATCAGGGCCCGCGTATCGATGATCGCACCCCGGCTGGTGTTGATGAGCATCGCCGTGGGCTTCATCATCGCCAGCGCCGCGGCGTTGATCAGGTGCCTGGTCGCGGGGCTCAGCGGGCAGTGCAGCGTGATGATGTCCGACTGTGCGTAGAGGTCCGGCAGCGCCACATACTTCACGCCCATCGAGACGCACACGGGGTTCTTGGCCGGGTCGCTTGCCAGCACGCGGCAGCCGAACCCCGTGAGGATCTTGCACACCACCTCGCCGATCTTGCCGGTGCCGATCACGCCCGCGGTCTTGCCGTGCATGTCAAAGCCCATGAGGCCACCGAGCGCGAAGTTCTGCTCGCGGACGCGATTAAAGGCCCGGTGGAACTTGCGGTTGAGCGTGAGCATGAGGCCAACGGCGTGCTCAGCGACGGCGTGCGGCGAGTACGCGGGGACGCGCAGCAC
>CAZHKB010000437.1:0-2473 GCA_964533405.1 uncultured Phycisphaeraceae bacterium
GGCGCGGCGTGTGAGTGAGGGCGAGACGGATCGCGTGCGGGTCATGGGCTGAATCCCCTGTGAGAGTCCGTCCCGGGAGGGGGCGGAGGGGCGGGCGAATGTAGCATCGGCTACAGTTGCGAGGAGAGTGTAGCAATGGCTACCGGTGGGGTCAAGGCGTGGCGGCGGGCGGAGGGCAATGGGGATTGGGGGCTCTCGGTGCCCCTGTACCCCGACCTTCGGCGCGGAGCGTTCTCAGGTCCGGCGTCCATGCGGGTCGGGGCGGGTGGAGGCATGGGCGCGTGGAAGGCCCAGTCATTGCCCGACGCCCGAAGCCCCCCTAGATTTGTCCCCCGGCGGAGCGATTCGCCGGTGACAGGGCGTGTGCCGGAGTGGTCAAACGGGACAGACTGTAAATCTGTTGGCTTACGCCTTCGGGGGTTCGAATCCCTCCGCGCCCACTTGACACGCCTTCCCTCGGGGAGGCGTGTTGTTTTTCCAGGTCTGGATCGGCGGAGCCGATCGCGGGAGCGATCGGGCGCTGTCCGGCGTGGTGTTGCGTGGACTGTGCCGGGGAGCGAACGGCCGGGAACGGCGGGCTGGATTCACCTGGGCCGGGGCAGGCAGGTGCCCGACCGCTCGCGCAGTCGTTCCTTGGTTCGCGTCACCACTTCAGCACGATCTTGCCGAACTGTTCGCCGGCTTCCAGGCGCTGGTAGGCGTCGCGGGCCTGTTCGACGGGGAAGACCTTGTCGACCACGGGCTTGATGGCCCCGGCGTTGAACAGGGCGGTCACCTCGCCGAACTCGGCGTTGCTGCCCATCGTGGAGCCGAGCAGGCGGAGCTGGTTCCAGAAGATGCGGGCCAGGTCGGTGGTCGCGTCTGGGCCGCTGGTCGCGCCGGGGGTGACGTAGGCGCCGCCGCGACCGAGGCTCTTGATGCAGTTGAGGTGGGTGGCCTTGCCGGAGGAATCGATCGCCATGTCGACGCCTCGCTTGGCGGTCCAGGCGCGGACGTCGCGGGACCAGTCCTGGCCCTTGTCGAGAATGGCCAAGCCGGCGCCGAGTTGCATGGCCCGGTCCAGTTTCCACTGGTGCCGGCTGGTGACGCCCACGGGGCAGTTGAGGTGGCGGGCGATGGCCATGGCACAGGTTGCCACGCCGCCGCCGATACCCGTGATGAGCACGGCCTGGCCCGGTCGGAGTTGACCCTTGGTGACCATCATCGAGTACGCGGTGAGCGAGCACAGGCCGAAGGCGGCGGCCTCGACGGGGTCGGCGCTATCGGCGATGACGCCCAGATTCGCGGCGGGGGCGTTGACGCGCTCGGCCATCGCGCCGTGGTGGTGCTCGCCGATCAGTTCATAGCGCGGAGCCAGGCTCGAGCGCGGAGCCTCGCCGGGGATTGATGGCTCGGGGATCTCGACGGCGGCGTTGTAGACGACTCGCTTGCCCAGCCATGCGGGATCGACGCCGGGTCCGAGTTTTTCGACGATGCCGCAGGCGTCGCAGCCCGAGACGCGGGGATAACTGAGAGTTAGCCCGGGTACGCCGCGGCCCACCCAGAGGTCCATCTGGTTGAAGGCGGTGGCGAGGCATCGGAACTGGACCCAGCCCGGCGGCGGGTCGGCGGGGGCGGGCCAGTCGGTGCGGAAGTCGATGTTGGGGGAGACGGGGTTGGCTTGGCGAGTGCAGACGGCGGCGCGCATGGGGGCAGGATATGAACAGAACCGGCCGCGCGAGCGGACGGCCACCGCACGGCGTGAAGGCGGGTCGTTCCTGCCGAGGACGTTCGGCGTCATACACCCGCGTCGGCGTCCGTGCGGTTGCCCGACCGCTCGCGCGGGCGGCTCCGCTGTGGACGGTGAGAAAACAAAGCCGCAGGCTGGCGCCCGCGGCTCGTGTGTGTGCAAACTCTTGTGTGTGCGAAGCGGATTGTCGCGATCAGTCGGCGACGGGGGCGGCCGGAGCGGTCGGGGCAACCGGGGCGGCGTTGGCCGACGCGGCGCCCGGGGCCAAATGCTTGAGGCCGCGGCGGCGGTCGCGGAGGCGACGGCTCTTGCCCTTGCGGTTGCGGAGGTAGTAGAGCTTGGCGCGGCGTGTGTCGCCACGGCGGACGACCTCGATCTTGGCGATCATGGGCGAGTGCATCGGGTAGACGCGCTCGACGCCCACATCGTCGACGATGCGGCGGACGGTGATCATCTCGTTGATGCCCCCGCCAGCGCGGGCGATGAGCACACCCTGGAAGCGCTGCACGCGCTCCTTCTCGCCCTCGACGATGCGCTGATGCACGTCGATGGTGTCGCCGATGTCGAGGCGCGGCAGATCGGACCTGATGTGCTTGGCGGCGACCCCGATGAGGATCGCCTGCTGATTGAGGCGGGGTTTGGCGGTAACTGTGGACATCGGACGCACCTCGGGGCTTTGAGTACGGGTCAGAAACGCGGCGGCGCGGTCCGACGGGCCTGAACATTAGGAAGGTGAGGCGGGGG
>CAZHKB010000438.1:0-2470 GCA_964533405.1 uncultured Phycisphaeraceae bacterium
CTCCGACTCATGCCCGGCCCGCACGCGAATCTCACGGATGACCGTGACGGGCGGGTCGCCCTCCGAGCCGGGCGGGGCGTTGAGAAACTCCAGCGAGGTTGACGGCAGCGTGCTCACGCGTGGCTCCAGCCCGTGGCCAGCAACCGCCCGCCAACCAGGGCCCCGTTCTTCAGGAAGCTGGCGAGTTGCTCCCCGCGCCGCTCTCGCGCCGACCGCCAGAACGCGTGGGCGATGCACGTCGCCCCCGTCACGAACGCCGCCAGAGCGAGGGCGGACCACGGGCGAACAACCGGGATGAACAGCCCGATCGCCCCGACCAACTGCACGACGCGCCCGCCCAGCACCGCCGGGCGGGCGAATCGCTCGGGAATCCCCGCGTCGACCATCTCCCTGGAGGCCCGGGACTGGTCGATCACTCCCAGCGCGTTGGCCAGGAAGATGAGGGCCGGGAGCGTCAGCCCCGCATACTGAAGGAACGTGCCGAGCATGGGGCTCCTCATCCGCGCCGCGTGCGTGAGCCCGCGGAGTATCAGGCCACCGGCGCGTCGCCACCCGCCCAGGGCGTCCAACTTGCTCAGGACCGGGCACGACGCAGGGACTCGCCGCGTGCGCACGCACGCGGCTCTGTTCTCAGTGCGTCAACGCCGCCGGCATCTTGTACTCCGCGATGACCGTGGGCGGCGCCTTGTGAACCATCGTGTACGCGTACTCCACGCCCACGCCATACGCCCCGCAGTGCGTCCTCACGATGTCCATGACCGCGTCGTACGTCCCCTTGTGGGCCCAGTCGCGCTGCCACTCGAGCATGACCGACAAGGCGGTGACCGGCTTCGCGCCCGCCTGCACCATCCGCTTCATCGCATTGTCGTGCGCCAGCGCGCTGACGTCGCCGCAGCAATCCTCAACCACATACACGTCGTACCCGTCGTGGATCGCCTGGATCGTCGGCAGCGCGACGCACGTCTCGGTCCACAGTCCCGTCAGCACGATCTTCTTCCGCCCCGACTTCTGCACCGCGCCCACGAAGTTCGCGTCGTCCCAGGAGTTCATCGTGGTCCGCTCGATCGGCTGCTGGTTCCCCAGCGCCGCCAGGATCTGCGGCCAGGTGTTCCCGCTGAACCCCTTGGTCTCCACGCTGGACAGCACCACCGGCACGCCGAACACCCGCGCCGCCTTTGCCAGCAGCACGTTGTTGTTGATGACCGTCTGGCGGTCGAAGTTGCACACCCCGAACAGCATCTGCGGCTGCAGGTCGATCATCGCGACCACGCAGTTCTCGGGGGTCAGCAGGCCCTTTTCGGACAGTTTTGGACGCTGTGTCGTCGCCATGCGCAGGCTCCATGCAGTTTGAGTGGGGCTCAATGAGTATGTGTGCGGCGGACCCGGGCCCGGCGCGATCGCCGGTGCCGCGGCCGCCTCAGCCCCGGATGAACTCGAGCAGGTCCGCGTTCACGCGGTCCTTCTGTGTCGTGCAGATCCCGTGGTCCGCGCCGTGGTACACCCTCAGCGTCGCGCCCTTCGCCAGTTTGGCCGACAGCTGGGCCGCCGCCCCGATCGGAACGATCTGGTCGTCGTCGCCGTGAATGATCAGCGTGGGGACGTTGAACCGTTTCAAGTCCTCGGTGTGGTCCGTCTCCGAAAACACGCGGATGCAGTCGTGCAGGTTCTTGAACCCGCCCATCATCCCCTGCAGCCAGAACGAGTCGATCACCCCCTGCGACACCTTCGCCCCCGGGCGGTTGTACCCATAGAACGCCAAGGGCAAACTCTTGAACATCGCGGAGCGGTCCGCCGTGAACTGCGCCCGCAGGCCGTCGAACACGTCCATCGGCAGCCCGCCCGGGTTTGCCGGGGTCTTGAGCATGAGCGGCGGAATCGCGCTGATCAGCACCGCCTTGCCCACCCGTTTGCCCCCATGCCGCCCGATGTACCGCGTCACCTCGCCGCCGCCGGTCGAGTGCCCCACATGCACCGCGCCCTTCAGGTCCAGCGCATCGCACAACTGGGCCAGGTCGTCGGCGTAGGTGTCCATGTCGTTGCCGTGCCACGGCTGGCTCGACCGCCCGTGCCCGCGCCGGTCGTGCGCGATGCACCGGTACCCGCGGTCGCCCAGGAACATCATCTGGTTCTCCCACGCGTCCGCCGTCAAGGGCCAGCCATGGCTGAACACCACCGGCGTCCCCTTCCCCCAGTCCTTGTAGTAGATCGTCGTCCCGTCGCGGGTGGTAATGGTCGGCATGGAAACTCCTCCGAGACCGCCTCGGTCGGCGCCCGCAGATGGCCCCGTCCAGCGTAGACCACTAACACGACAACCGCCCCCGGCGGCCACGCTCCGATGGATCAAGCCAAACCCAACGATCTACGACTGGGCACATCCCGGCCAGAAAGCCCCGGCCTCACACGCGCCAAACCGCCAATACGGGCGGAGGGACTCGAACCCCCAACCTCCTGATCCGTAGTCAGACGGCTT
>CAZHKB010000439.1:0-2462 GCA_964533405.1 uncultured Phycisphaeraceae bacterium
CCCGACACTTCACAGCACGAGCTGACGACAGCCATGCAGCACCTGTGCACGTTCCACCCTTGCGGGTGTGGCTCGGCTTTCACCGAGTTAATCCGTGCATGTCAAACCCAGGTAAGGTTCTTCGCGTTGCCTCGAATTAAGCAACATGCTCCACCGCTTGTGTGAGCCCCCGTCAATTTCTTTGAGTTTTAGTCTTGCGACCGTACTCCCCAGGCGGCACACTTAATGGTTTTCCTGCGACCAGAGGGGCGTGAGAGCCTCTCCGATCTAGTGTGCATCGTTTACGGCGTGGACTACCAGGGTATCTAATCCTGTTTGCTCCCCACGCTTTCGTGCATGAGCGTCAGAAAAGGCCCAGCCGACTGTCTTCACCATTGGCGTTCCGAACGATATCTACGCATTTCACCGCTCCACCGTTCGTTCCGTCGGCCCCTACCTCTCTCAAGACCCGCAGTCCACCCCGCAGTTCCCCGGTTGAGCCGGGGGATTTCACGAAATGCTTGCGGACCCGCCTGCGCACCCTTTAAGCCCAGTAATTCCGATTAACGCTCGCACCACTCGTATTACCGCGGCTGCTGGCACGAGTTTAGCCGGTGCTTCCTCTGGGGGCGGTCAGTGTTCCTGCCCCCTGACAGTGGTTTACACAGCGAAGCTGCTTCATCCCACACGCGGCATTGCTCCGTCAGGCTTTCGCCCATTGCGGAAGATTCGTCGCTGCAGCCTCCCGTAGGAGTCCGGGCAGTGTCTCAGTCCCGATGCGGCGGGTCGTGCTCTCACACCCGCTACCCGTCTTCGGCTTGGTGGGCCGTTACCCCACCAACTACCTGATAGGACGATCGCCGATCCCAAGGTGCATTGCTGCTTTTCTCCGTAGAGCACATCAAGTATTACCCGCAGTTTCCCACGGCTATCCCTGACCTCGGGGCACGTTCGATCGTATTCCTCGCCCTTCCGCCACTGGTCTTGCGACCCGTTCGACTTGCATGCTTTAACCATGCCGCCAGCGTTCAATCTGAGCCAGAATCAAACTCTTCAGTTGAGGTTCATTGTCCGCTTTGGCCCCTTGCGGAACCGCAGCGGTTTCATTCAACCCGGTTTGACCTGGAACCCCATCCTTGCGGATGAGGTCGGTCGGCCAGCACCCCCACTGCCCTCGGTTTGACCCGAAGACAACGGCTGCACTGACCTGCCATCCACAACTTCCGTCGAGGATGGCTCCAACATTCCTTAGTATGGCCTGACCTCCGCCTTTCGGCTTCGATCAGGCCGGGCTCTGCTCGCGCCCTCAAGAACCGCCTTGCGGCGAGCTTGAAGGTCGAGCTAAAACTTTTTACGCTGTCGCACGAGAATGTTGGTCCACCATCGTGCTGTGAACACGTGGTGGGCCATTTTGGGATGGATCGACTGACCCGGCTAGGTCGCGGCGTACACCGCTGTCGATCCGTCACACTCTCGTGACTCTCCCGACTGTTCACATGTCAAAGATTGGTGCGAAACCCAAGGCATCACGCCCTGAATCCCGCGGCGGGAGTTCGTCCCTTCTTGATCTCTCAAGTCGGCGCGATGCCCGCGTGCCCCGTTGCTGGTGAGCGACGTGGCAGGGGAGATGGTACCCCCGCCCGGGTTTGAGTCAAGCATCCCGCCCATCTTCTCGTCGAATCTGGTGGCGTCCGGGCTGGCAACTCCAGTTTTTTCAGGCGATTAGACTTTCGTCACCTTCGCGCGAATCCTGCTCGCCTTCAGAGTTCGTCCCACGCAGCGGCCGTCGTTCGTTCGGCGTGACCACCGCGAGAGTGGCGACCCAGACCTGGTTCGCGCCGAGTCTACCCCCCAGCCGGCGTTCACGGGCTTGGATTGCACGACAGGCCGCTCTGAGCGTGGCGCCGGTGGTCCGGACGTCGTCCAGGACGATCAGCGCGGCATACCCGGCCACGGGTTCCCCCGATCGGGGGAGGAAGGAGCCTCGCGCGTTGGCCTCCCGCCCGGATTCGGGGAGAGACGCCTGCGCGGGTCGGTGGCGCCGGCGCAGGGGGCGGCGAATCTGACTGGCAGTGACGGCCCGGACACCCCGGGCGATGGCGAGGGTGTGGTCCAGACCTCGGGTCCAGCGGCGTTGGAGGGACATGGGGATGGGGAGGAGGGCGGCGTCGGCCGGGTTGAGGTCGGCGGCGCGGAGGTGTCGGGCGAGGGTGTGGCCGAGCTGGATGCCCAGGTCGAAGGCGAGACGGCGGGAGCGCGCGTACTTGGCTTCGAGGATGGCGGTGCGGAGGGGGCCGGTCCATGCACCGAGGCGGACGGCGTGGGACCAAGGGAGGCGGGCGTCGCGGCAGGCGGAGCAGGCGGGTGGGTTGCCCGCAACTTCGTGGGGACCAACTTGAGCGGCGCAGCGGGCGCAGTAGGCCGAGTCGGGGTCGGGGCGCCAGTTGGCGTCGGCAGCGCGGATGGGCCAGGGGGCTGAGAGG
>CAZHKB010000440.1:0-2462 GCA_964533405.1 uncultured Phycisphaeraceae bacterium
CCCCGACAGGTGTCATCTCGCCTCGCTCAACGAGGCCGGCGAGAAGCTCGGCCAGGGGGTCGGGCTGGCGGCCAGCGACGGCGTCTTTGAGGCGCGCGATGGTGCGGTCGACGCGGGTGCGGATGGTGGGGTAGGAGACGCCGTAATCGGACGCGAGGTCTTTGAGCGAGCCGGAATGCAGAACGAGTTGGGTGATGAGGTCTAAGTCCTCGCGCGGCAAGGCTTTGAGCGGGTGGTCGTTGGCGTTGCTGGCCGGATCAGGCACGCGGAGAGACTACCTGGTATTTTCGATTTGTCAAGTTTATGTTGCGATTTGTTGAGAGCGAATCAACCCTAAATCGCCGATCTCGGGCGGTTGGGCTGGCCGATCGGACACAGTTCGGTTCTCCAGAAAGGTCTCGACCGCCCGGGCGGCGTTGTCGGCGCCGTGCTCGGCGGCGATCGTCTGGCCGAGCACGCGGGCGCGGGCGGCCATCGCCGGGTTGTCCAGGGCGGCCCCGACGGCTTGCTCAAGCCGCTCGACCGTCAGAACGCGCCGGCCCAGCGTGAAGCCCACGCCCAGACGCTGGACGCGCACGCCATTGTTGAACTGGTCATGCGCGAACGGTGTGACGATGGTCGGCTTGCCAGCGGCCATGGCCTGGGCGATGGAGCCGATGCCGCCGTGAACGATCGAGAGTTGCCCGCGCGGCATGACCTGGGAGAACGGTGCGTAGGGAACGGCGATGACGCCGGGCGGGAGGTGCGCCGGGACGTTGTCGGACTTGCCGCAGAGCAGCACGCCCCGGGAGCCGGTGCGTCGGCAGACCTCGGCGGCGTGCCTGTAGAACTCCCCCGCGACGTGGACGGCGGTGGTGCCCAGAGCAAACACGATGGGAGGTGGGCCTTCATTGAGGAAGCCATCGAGTTCGGCCGGCATCGGGCGGTGTGCGCCGCCATCGAACAGCGGGAAGCCGACGATGCGGGCGTGCGGAGGATCATCGGCCACGGGCGGGCGAAAGCTGGGGGACCACAGTCCGAGGTTCAGGTCCCCGCCACGGAAGTCGTGGGTGATGGCGTGGCGCTGCTTCGGGTATCCGCACGCGAGGCGGAGGCGGTTCATCTTCCAGGAGGCCAGGGCGATCGCGGGGCGCTTAAAGGTGCGGGCCAGGAAACGGGCGTTGCGGGCATCGTGGGCGGTGGGCTCGCGCTGCAGGGTGGGGATGGGGTCGGCGTCGGAGAACCAGATGGCGGGCTGCAGGGTACACGCGACGGCGGGCAGGCCGCGGCCTTTGGCGAGCCTCGGGGCAACCAAGCAGATCATGTGGTGGACAAGGAGGTCGGGCTTGAATGCGGTGATCGCGTCATCAAGCTCGCGGAGCAGGTCGGGGGTGTTCTCGAAGATCCACCGGAACACGTTGCGCGGGCCTTGGGTCGGGTGCATGAGTTGCATGTCGCGGATGAAGGAGGGAAGGTCGATGTGCGGGCCGTGCGGGAGGAAGGGAAGATCGGCGGCCAGAACGTCGGGCTGGAAATAGGGGTTCGTCAGGACGGCGACGTGGTGGTTGCGGGACTGCAGGGATTGGCCGAGCCCGAGGAAAGGGTGGACATCGCCGTGGGAGCCCGAGGTGAGCAGCAGGATGCGCATCACGGAGGGTAAGGAGGAGGCTCTGGGGCTGGGGCAAGAGGCGCAGAATCAGTCCTCAGTCGGTCGTCCTCAGTCCTTGGTGCTCGAGGCCGCGGGCCAAGGTTGGACGTGAGCTGGAGGGAACTGGACCGCGTGCGTGGGAGATGCCGCGCCCTGCGCGGCCTCGTCGCCGTCGGGTCGCGTTGGCGTGAGGACCAGAATGGCCTCCTCGCACTCGGGGAAGCGGTCCGTGGCGGGGGAGAGTTGGTGGCCGGTGATGCGGAACCCGCAGTTCCGCAGGACACGGATCGAGCCGAGATTGGTGCTGGCGGCGTGGGCGTGGAGGGGGCGGATGGGCATAAGTTGGAGCAAGAGGGTGAGAGCGCGGGTGGCGATGCCGCGGCCCCAGTGCTCGCGCGCGATCCAGTAGCCGACGGAATCGAGACCCTCCATCTTGAAGCACGAGATGTGGCCGACGGGGACTTCCTCGACGAGGATGGCCAGGGCGGTGATGTCGGCGTTGGAGAGGATTCTTCCCCAGTGCGCGTTGAAGGCCTCTTGGGTGCGGGGGTTGACCACGGCCATGTGGTGTGCGGCGGGGTCTGATTCGTAATGGAAGAGGTGGGGGAGGTCGGCGGAGTGGATGGGGCGGAGGTGGACGGTCGGCGGGCAAGTGTGGGTGTCTGGAAACACGGTGGAGGGTATTGGGAGGATGAGGGGGGAGGTTGGGTTGGTGTGCTCGTTGGACCGACGGAGCCGCGGACCTTCCTGGAGTCTGTACCGATGCGGGACGGGCCGGAAAGCCCGTCCCCCCGGGTGGGTTCGCCCCGGGCGGGGGGGTCGGCGTGCTTGGCTT
>CAZHKB010000441.1:0-2453 GCA_964533405.1 uncultured Phycisphaeraceae bacterium
CTCCCGGCCCCGCCACAACGCGCCGCTCCCACTGGCCATCCTCCTCTGGCTCGCCACCCGTGCCGCCGCCTCCGACCCCACCGGCCAAGGCCACCTCGTCTGGGTCGGGCCCGCCGTGTGGCCCTATCCCCCCGCATTGGTCCAGGCCGGGCCGAGTCTTCTCAACCGTTCCCTCTTCGTCGCCGCCCGTTCCCCCGCCGACCGCCTCTGGGCCACCGATGTCGCCCTCCGCAGCCGGGCCGCCTGCGTCGTGATCGCCGACGCCACCGGGCTGGACCTGGCCTCGACCCGTCGTCTGCAACTGGCGGCCGAGGCCGGCGGCGGCCTCTGCCTGCTCGCCCGCCCGCCCCACGAATCCGTCGAGCTCTCGGCCTCCAGCACCCGCTGGCTGGTCCGCTGGTCACCAAGCCCCGCCGCCTCACGCCGCTGGAGCGTGGAGTTGCTCCGTTGCAAGGGCCAGCGCCAACCCAGCCGCGTGCGTGAGCATGTGAGATCGCTTCCAACGTTCAGCCACGTTGTCCACGACGAGCAGGCCCCGCGTGCCCACGCCCGCGGCCCTGACGCCATCTGGATCCTGGAGCGCGACCATGAAACGCGTCATCTGCGTGTGGTTCCCGACCTTCTCGGCGGATCTGGTGTGGAGGAGACTCCAGCGCCGCCAGTCAGATTGGTCGGGTAACCCACATACAGATGAGGGGGCGGGGCTTTCCAGCCCCGCCTCCTCGCCCGGAGGGCGCACGAACGCAGCCAAGAGCCTCAGCCCCTGGAAAGGCCCCTTGGATCCTCCGATCCGCTCCCGCCCCCTCACCCTCCTCACTCGCCGCGTCGCCTCCCGCGAACTCGTCGCCGCCCTCTGCGCCCGCTGCGCCCGCGCCGGCATCACTGTCGGCATGGACCTGGCCCAGGCTCGCACCCTGCTCCCGCCAGGCGTCGCCACCGACGCCATCGGCCCCGCGCGACTGCACCTCCAGGAGCACCGCCCCGACCGCGACGCCGCCGCCCTGTACGCCCTGGCTTGCTGGATGACACGCTTCGCGCCCACCGTCGCCCCCGACGCCCCCGACGCCATCCTGCTCGACATGACCGGCACCCAGCGCGTCCACGGCGGCGAACCCCGCCTGCTCCGCGCCATCGCCGCCACCCTCGCCCGCATGGGCTTCCTCGCCCGTGTCGCTTCGGCCCCGACATTCACCTGCGCGTGGGGCGTCGCGCACTTCGGCCCGCACGATCTCTCCCTCGTTCCGCCCGGGCGCGAGCGCGACGCGCTGGCCGACCTGCCCACCGCCGCCCTCAACCTCGACCCCGCCACCATCCTCGCGCTGGATCAGATCGGCATCACCCGCATCGGCGAGGTTCTGGCGCTCAAGCGCCCGTCGCTGGCCGCTCGCTTCGACCCCATCCTTCTTGATCGCCTCGACAAGGCCTTGGGCCGCACGCCCGAGGTGATCGAGGGTGTCCGACCCGAGCCGCCGCTCCGGGCCGAACTTCTGTTCGACGGCCCCACCGACCACTGGGAATCCGTCGAGGCCGCCACACGACGTGTGGTTGAGGACATGGCCCATCTGCTCGAAGGCGTGCAGCGTGGCGCGCGCCGCCTGGCGGTCGAGCTCACCCGCCCCGACGCCGACCCCGAGCGATTCGAGATCGCCCTAAGCCGACCAAGCCGCAACGTCCGCCACCTGTGGTTGCTGGTGCGGGCCAGCCTCGAGAAGATCGACCTGGGCCAGGGTGTCGAGGGCGTGACCCTTATCGCTCTCCGCACCGCCCGCGTCCGCCATCGCCAGGCGACCAGTCCGGGACTCGGCGCCACGTCTCTGGGCGGAAGTGCGGGGGGCACAGGCGGCAGCGACGACCAGACCCCTGAAGCCGTCTGGGGAGAACTCGTGGACACCCTTGTGGGCCGCCTGGGGGCTGACGGTGTGCTCCATGTGCAAACCGTCGAATCCCACCTGCCCGAGCACGCCTTCCGCCACCGCTCGGCCATGTGCCGCTCTGGGGAGCCCTCGGCGGGAGGCGACGGGTCGAATCACCTTGCCGATCGAATCGCACGAACGTCCAAGATCCGGACACCCTGGACCACGAGATTTCTCGTTGCCCCTACCGATCGCCCCACCGTCCTCTTCCCCCCCGAACCGGTGGATGTGCTCGCCCTCACCCCCGACGGCCCGGTGCTCGAAGTCGGCTGGCGGGGCCAGCGCCGCCGCGTGCTCACCTGCACCGGGCCGGAGCGGATCGCCCCCGAGTGGTGGCGGTGGGGGGCTGGCGATCAATCCGACGCGCCAGCCGCCTCTCCCGGCGCGACCAAGGGCGTGACTAAGGACGAGATGAAGGTGCTGGACGCCTGGAAGGCCGGTCATGGTGGATGCGGCGGCGGGTGCGGGCGATCCACCCCGGTCGTGGTCCCCCGCGCTGGCCCGGGCGTCGCCCGCACCCGCCGCCGCATCCACCATGAC
>CAZHKB010000442.1:0-2451 GCA_964533405.1 uncultured Phycisphaeraceae bacterium
CTCCAGCACCCCGCGCGCCCCGCCCACGCTCACCACGATCTGCCCCAGCACGCTCGCCAACTCATGCCGCATCGACTTCAGCGTTCCTGTCAGTCCCCCATCATCCAGACCGAACCGAGCCACATCCTCCATCACCCGCAACGCCTCGCGAGCCCGATTCCCCGCCGCATCCAGAATCCGCAGTTCCCTCACCATGTCCCGATCCTGCCCGCATCAGTCCGCCACGTTGCCACGTTGCCACTTCTCTCGGTTTTCCACTCGCCGCGGCCCTCTTCCCCGCGCACAATAGGAGCCGTGGAACCCATCCCCCTGGCCCCAGAGCCCATCAAGCCCCGCCTCCCGGGCCGCGTCGTCGTCCGCGAAGACCCAGACACCGCCATCGACGCCGCCGCCGCCGACCTCTACTTCCAGTCCCTCGCCTGCGTTCGCGCGTTCGGAGACTTCCACCTCGCCGTCGGCGGCGGCCCACAGGCCGAGCCCCTCTACCGCCGACTCATGTACGACCCCGGCTTCCGCGAACTCCCCTGGAAACGCACCCACCTCTGGATCGCCCACGAGCACGCCGCCACCTTGCCCGACGACGACCACAGCGTCGCCGCCATGATCGCGGGATGGCTCGTCGAGCACTCCGACATCCCGCGCGAGCAGGTCCACGCCATCCCCACCGCCCACGACGACCCCGCCGCCGCCTACGCCGAGTCGCTCCGCGACACCCTCGCCTGGCGCGAAAAGGGTCACGACCGACTCGACTTCGTCGTCCTGGGCCTCGAACCCGACGGCTCCGCCGGCCCGCTCCTGGCCGGCTCACCCGGCTCGCGCCAGCCGCTGCTGGTCAGCACCGTGGGCCGCGCACCCAGCGTCCGCATCGGCCTCAGCCTCCACATGCTCAACGCCGCACGTTTCGTCGGCGTCATCGCCACAGGCCAACCTCTCCGCGCCACCGTCGCCGAACTCTCACGCCCCGCCGCCGACCCCGTCCACCACCCCGTTCTGGCCCTCAGCCCCATCGGCGGCGAACTCCGCTGGTACCTCGACGCCGCCGCGTGCCCCCAGGCACTCGAATAACTCCCCGCCCCCGACCGTCAATGATCCCCCGTGCCCAACTGGTCCATCGAACCCAACCCCGACCTCAACATCACCCTTGCCTACGAGGACGCCGACCTCCTCGTCGCCATAAAGCCCCCACGCATGGTCTCCAACCCCGGCAAGGGCCACGAACGCGGCACCATGCTCAACGCCCTCTTCCACACCCACGGCCCACGCCTCCAGAACATCGGCCGCGAAAAGGACTTCGGCCTCCTCCACCGGCTCGACCGCGAGACCTCGGGCCTCCTCATCGTCGCACTCACCAAGTCCGCCTACGACGCCCTCCGCATCCAGTTCGAGACCCGCACCGTCAAAAAGTTCTACTGGGCCTTGGTCCGCGACATTCCCGACCCCCCCAAGGGCGTCATCGACCGCCCCATCCGCGAGCAGGAAGACCGCACCAGCAAGTACACGGCACGCAAGGTCGCCTCCGTCACCCGCGCCAAGCGCCGCCAGGGCAGCGCGGGACCGCCCAAGGACGCCGTCACCGCCTTCCGCGTCGTCAGCGCAGGCCGCGGCCCCAACGGCGAGGCCGCCCTCCTCGAATGCCGCCCCGTCACGGGCCGCCTCCACCAGATTCGCGTCCACATGGCCCTCATCGGCCACCCCGTCCTGGGTGACGGCGACTACGCCGACGAAGGCAAGAGCGCACCCCGCGTCGCCCTCCACGCCCATCGCCTCTCCTTCACGCACCCCGTCACCGGCCAACCCATCGACGTCCGCTCGCCATTCCCGCCAGACCTGAAGCCAACGCTCCGCAAGTACAAACTCCAGGTCCCAGAATCGGGCGCGACAGAAGCCGACCCGTAATGCACGCCAGCCTTGAGGAGGCTCGGCACGCCGTCACTTCCTCCTCGCCACCACCACCCTCAACAACCCCTCGCAATCCCTCACCACCTCCACGTCCCGCAACTTCCCATTGCCTCGCGCCAAACCCGCCGCCTCCTCCGCCCGGCTCGCCGCAACCTCCACCAGCAGCAACCCGCCCTCCACCAGCAACCCGGGCGCCCCGCTCAGCAGCCGCCTCACGAACTCCAGCCCATCCACCCCACCCCGCAGCGCGATCCCCGGCTCATGGTCCTTCACGTTCGCCGGCACATCCCCCCACTCATCATCCGGTATGTAAGGCGGATTCGACACGATCACGTCAAACCGCTCCTCACCCTCCAGCGCCGCCAGCAAATCCCCCTCCCGCAGACTCACCCGCTCTCCCACCCCATGCCGCTGGGCGTTCGTGTGCGCCACCTCCAGTGCATCCGTCGAGACATCCGTCGCCACCACCAACGCCCCCGCCATGTGCTTCGCCAGCGCCACCGCCATGCACCCCGACCCCGTACACACATCCGCGATCCGCCACGCTGGCCC
>CAZHKB010000443.1:0-2450 GCA_964533405.1 uncultured Phycisphaeraceae bacterium
GGTCGGGCGGCCGGGGTCGGCGACCGCGTCAGACTTCCGACGATGGATGGGGCTTGCGCATGAACGTTTGGAGTGGAAGTCGGGTCGATTGTTCCGCGGGGCGGGTGTGGGTGGTTGCGCTCGCGGCGGGAGCCGTGGTGTGCGGCGCGGCTGTGGTCGCGCGTGCGCAGGTGATCAACGCGAACTTTCCGGTTCCGACGCTGGACCGGTGGATGTACCCGTTCAATGCCACGTCGGGGACGGAGGCGACGGCGCGGACCTTTGCCGCGCCGGCGGATGATGATCGGTTCGATGACGCGGACGGGCAGTTCATCGTGGGGTATGCGACGGGCGGGCAGATCCCGACGGGGCGCGGGGTGTGGGGGTACAACGTCGAGCAGGCGACGCTGCGTATCTGGGCGTCCAACACGGTCGATCAGTTCACGTATGACGCGACGCTGGACCCGGTGTCGAGTTACTTCCTGGCGGGCAGCCCGGGCGCGACGGCGGACCCGGATGCGGGGCGGCCGATCATGCTGTTCGGGACGGGGTATCGCGAAGGGTTCACCGCGCCGACTTTTCTGGAGACGACGCCTTTCAGTTCGCTGCCCTTCCCGGTGGAGGAGCGGATCCGGCGTGCGTATGCGGCGATGTACTCGGCGTCGGGAATGGCGACGGATGTCTCGAACTTTCCGAAGGACAACTTGGCGCCGGTGCCCTGGGCGATCGCGACGACCACCGCGGCGGCGCCGGGCGGTGTGGTGCCCACGAACGCGGAGTTCGTGATGACGCTGAACGTGGCGGACGCTGGGGTGCAGCGGGAACTGCGCCGGGGCGTGGATGTGGGGCGAGTGAACCTGGCGGTGATCTCGCTTTTTTCGGCGACGGGTGGGCCCGGCGGGGGGAGCGGGGTCTATCCGAGGTGGTACTGCAAGGAGAACATCCTGGCGAACCCGCCGTTCGGGCAGTTCACGGCGCGGCTGGAGTTGCGGGTGAATCTGACGAGCTGCGTGCCGGACCTGACCACCGGGGCGGTGCCGGGGCAGCCGGGGTATGGGGTTCCGAATGGCGCGGTGTCGAGCGATGATTTTTTCTATTACTTGCAGTTGTTTGTGGCGGTGAACCCGCAGGCGGACCTGACGCACACCTCGATCCCGGGGTCGCCGGGGTTTGGCGTTCCCAATGGTGTGGTGAACAACGACGATTTCTTCTACTACTTGCAGTTGTACAGCGCCGGGTGCTGACGGGCGCGAGACGCTGGGACGGAAGTGGGTTGACATCGGGGCCTGTTGGGGCGTGGCTGCGGGAGCGGCAAGAAAGGGATTGAGATGAAGCGAGTGGAGATGGTGATGGGTGCGCGGGCGTGGATGCTGGTGGGGTTCGCGCTGGCGGGGCCGGCGGGTCTGGCGTGCGCGCAGAGCGTTCATTACCCGATGCCGACGTTTGACCGCTGGAACTACCCGTTCAACAGCCAGACCGGGGCGGGGACGGAGGCTCTGGTGTTCGGCGTGCTGGGCGCACTTGGCGTGGGGCAGTTCGACGACCGCGACGGGCAGTTCCTGACGGCGTGGAACACGGGCGGGGACTTCGCGCCCGGGCTGGGCGCGGCCAACTACGAGATCCTGTCGGCCCGGGTGACGGCGACGATCGACCCGCGGTTCGGCAACGCGTTCTCGTTTGACGCGACGACGGATTCGTATCGCACGTACCTGGATCCGTCGGATCCGGAGTTCCTGCCGGACGCGGATGCGGGGCGCCCGATCGAGTTGTTCGGAAGCGGATATCGCAACGGGTTCACGGCGGCGTCGTTCGGCGAGAATGGCCCGTTTGCGTTCGGCAACCCGACGACCGAGGGCATCCGCAACGCGTTTGCGCGCGATGTGACGGGCGTGGATGCCTCGAACAACATCCGCGATCGGTTCGACGTGGTTGCGATGGCGGTCGGACAGGCGGCGGTGGGTCCGGGCGCGCTGGTGCCGGGGGGTTCGACGATCGCGTTCGATCTGGACGTAAACAACCTGGACATCGCGGCCTACATCCAGGGCGGGTTGAACTCGGGCACGCTGTCGTTCACGATCTCGTCGCTGCACGAGGGGGCGTTCGGCGGGCCGCCGACGTTTCCGGCGTTCATGACCAAGGAGAGCGCGCAGTTGCCGGCGGTGCCCGCGACGCTGGACTTGACGATTCGGATCATTCCCGCGCCTGGCACCCTGGCGGTGCTGGCGCTTGCCGGTTCCACCCTCCTCCGACGGCGCCGCTGAGAGAGACGGTGTGTCGGAACGCCGCCCGGGGTCATGCCCGGGCGGTGTTGGTTTTGAGGCGTGGCGGGGAAAGGCGAGTCGGTCAGAGGCGTTCAACGGCGTCGGCGGGGAGCCAGGTGTCGCGGGCGTCGGGGAGCTGGACGTGGAGCCAGGCATCGCGTTGTTCAAGGATGCGGAGTTCGAGGCCGGGGGGGAGGGGGATGGTGAAGG
>CAZHKB010000444.1:0-2444 GCA_964533405.1 uncultured Phycisphaeraceae bacterium
GCGCGGAAGCGGGTGTTGCCTTCGGTGAGGGGGTCGGAGGTTGGGGCGAGGGCGAAGGCCGGGGTGAAGGCAAGCAGGAGAAGGCAGGGCGTGTGGCGTGGTCGCGGGTTTGGGCGGACACGCTTGGCAGAAGCGACCGTGTGGAGGCAGGCGTGTCCGCTCAGAGCCGCGGCGACGGGGTCCGCGCGCACCGTTGCGCCGGCGTTGATCGGGTTGTTACCTGGAGCGTTCACGCGGCAGGGTCTCCATGAAGAGCAGCAGCAGCGCGGGGAGCAGCAGCCACTGGAAGCCTTCGTTGTATTTCATCGCGGTTGACTCTGATGTGGTGCCCTGCTCGGCTGAGCGCACGAGGTCGGCGTAGACGCGGTCGAGATCGATGGTGCCGGTGCCGACGTTGAGGTAGACCCCGCCGGCGGACGCGCCGGCGATCTGGGCGAGGGTGCGGGAGTCCTGTCGGCTCTGGACGGGCTGGCCCGCGTGGGTGACGGTGCGCTCGCGCCCTGAGTCTTCGATGGGGATGGTGGCGCCGGCCTGGTCGCTGCCAAGGCCCAGGGCGATGATGCGGACGCCGGCGCGGCCCGCGTCGTCGGCGGCGTCGATGGGCAGGCTCTCCTGGTCCTCGCCGTCGGTGATGAGGATGATGTCGCGGTGGTTGGTGGGCGCGTCGGGGTCCGCGGCCAGCACGTCGGACATGACCTTACGGATGGCATCGCCGATGTTGGTGCCGCCGCGAGGGACGGAGTCCGGGGTGAGTTCGTCGAGGCTGAGAGCAAAGAAGCCGTAGTCGAGGGTGAGGGGGCACTTGATTACGGCGGCGCCGGCGAAGGCGACGAGCGCAACGCGGTCGCCCTCGATGGAGCCGACGAGGTCGCGGGTCCAGAGTTTGGCGCGTTCGAGGCGGCTGGGGGCCAGGTCGCGGGCGAGCATGGAGCGGGAGACGTCGATGAGGAAGACGACGTCGCGGCCCTGGCGGGTGACGCCGCGCGGTTGTGGGTTGAACTGCGGTCGGGCTAGCGCGGCGGCGGTGAGGGCCAAGGCGAGCAGGCAGAGGGGAGCGGCAAGGCGGCGGCGCAGGCCACGCGTGGCGACGCCGATGCGGGCGTGGAGTTTGGGGTCGGCGAGGCGGGCCAGCGAACCGCGCCGGGCGCGGGCGGCGAGCCAGAGGAGCAGGGCGAGGAAGGGGAGGACCCAGAGCCACGCGAGCCGGTGCGGTGCGGCCCACTGGAATCCCGTGGGCGCTGTGATGACGGCCAGAAGGCAAGGTGTCATGGCCCCCTCCTGAGCCATGTGGCGGCCAGAAGGAGTTCGAGTGCCAGGCACGCGGCGGCGGCGATCGCCAAGGGGGTAAAGAGCTCCCGCACGTCGTCAAACTCCAGGACGTGGATCTCGGAGCGTTCGAGTTTGCCGATCTGCTCGTAGATGTCGCGCAGGGACTGGGCGTCGGAGGCGGGGAAGTACTGGCCCCCGGTGGCCTGGGCGATGTCGCGCAGGGAGTTCTCGTCGAGACTGGGACCGACGGGCACGCGCTGCTCGCCGGCGAAGGTCTGCATGGTGACGAATCGCTGGCCCGCGCCGACGCCGATGACGTAGACCTTGATGCCCCACTCGGCGGCGAGGCGGGCGACCTGGAGCGGGTCCTCGGTGCCGGCGTTGTTGACGCCGTCGGTGACCAGGAGGATGACCTTGGACTTGATGAAGAAGCCGGAGTCGGGGTTGGAGTCGGAGCCGTTCGCGGGGGCGGCATTGATCGTGAGCGAGTCGTCGCGGCGTGCGGCGAGTTCCTCCTCGGCGCGCCGGAGGCGGGCGGCGGCCAGGGCGAGGGCGTCGCCGATGGCGGTGCCGTCTTCGGAGCGCTGCTTGACGGTGTCGAGGGTGCGGACGAGGCCGGCGACGGCGTCGCGGCCTCGGACGAGGGGGCAGATGGTGTCGGCGTAGCGGGCGAAGGCGATGAGGCCCAGCATGTCGCCGTCGCGTGGTTCGAGGCCGTCGCCGCCCACGATGAAGCGTTCCAGAACGCGGGTGACGACGTCCATCTTGCGTGCTTCGCGGCCGAGGTCGTCCATGGGCTCATCCATGGAGCCGGAGCGATCAACCACGATCTGGATGGCGACGCCCTCTGTGCGAGTTTTCGTTTGGCCCGAGACGCTCTGGGGGCGGGCCAGGGCGAAGGTGAGGGTGAGGAGTGTGGCGAGGCGGAGCGTGGGGAGCAGCCAGGTGAGACGGGTGCGGAGGGTGCGCGGGAGGGAGCGGCCGGGCGGGGTGGGGAGTGAGAGCGCGGCCCGGCGGCGACGGCGACGAACCAACGCCCAGATCGCCACTGGGAGGAGGGCGAGCAGGGCGAGGGCCTCGGGATTGGCCAGGCGGTCGATCACGCGGGGCGTGCTCCGGGTGGTTGGCTGAGGTTGTTCAAGGCGGCTTGTTCGAGGTTGCGGATCAGGGAGGGG
>CAZHKB010000445.1:0-2442 GCA_964533405.1 uncultured Phycisphaeraceae bacterium
CCGCGGCGTCGGCGGCAAAGACGCCACAGCCACAAAGGAAGGCATTTCGGTTGAGTTGGCCGCGGAACTTGTGAATGCCGCCGTTTGCCTTCTTGCAGCCGGTCTTCACCGGACCCACCCCGGCCTCGTCCGCGTCCTTGAAGACCACAGGGTTCGGGTCGAACGCATTTGCGATGACTGTCCCAACGAGTTCACGGATCAAGGATTCTGCTGCGTTCATGATCGCCTCCATGCGTTCCGGTCGTGGCCGCCGACTGGTAGTTTATCGCGCCCGCGCGACGGCATTGCGCTCAGAAAGCGATCTGACCTGCCTGCTTTCCCTGAGCCACTCTGAGTGAGAGGAGTTCGTTCTATCGCTTCCACCACCTTTGCAGGGGCCGGAGCGGAGTCGAGCGGAGCGAGACGCAGCGGAGAGCCCTGCAAAGGTGACGCCGCCCCTCCCTGGCACAGCGCCGCGAACGCACCGGGAGTGCGGTAGGCCAGGCTGCTGTGCGGCCGGTCATCCCGGTAGAACCGCCGGTAGTCGCCGATCACCACCACCGCCTCACGCAGGTCCATGAACGCCTCGCGGTCCAGGCACTCGTCACGTAGACGACCGTTGAAGCTCTCGATCAGACCGTTCTGCCAAGGGCTCCCAGGCTCAACGTACAGCGGGCCCACGCCGCTCGCTTGCAGGTGTTTCTTCAGCTGCTTGGCGATGAACTCAGGCCCGTTGTCTGACCGGATGTGCCTGGGCACGCCGTGCTCCTTGAACAACCCCGACACCAGCCTGATCACGTCCCTGGCGTTGATCCGACGCGACACATGCACCAGCAGCGGCACACGCGTGTACTCGTCCACCACCGTCAGAACCTTGAACGCACGACCGTCGTTCATCGTCTGGTCGTGTACAAAGTCCCACGTCCACACATGGTTGCGGCAAGTCGACCGCAGCATGTGCACCGCGTTCTCAGGCACACCGATCGCCCGACGCTTCTTCACACGCCGCGGCACCCGCAGCCCGTGCCGACGGCACAGCCGGTGCACCCGGTCCCGTCCCGCCCGGAAGCCGCGCAACGACACCATCCCGTGCAGCATCCGGTACCCAAGCCGCGGGTGCCTGGCCGCAAGCCGCGTCAGCTCCGCCACCAGCGGCTTGTCCTTCTCGACCTTGGTCAGCGGCGCCTTCACGGCGTTACGCGACAGCCCGACCAGCCAGCACGCCCGGCGGATCGACACCTCCGGCCGTGAGCGCCGGATGAGCTCGACCGCCTCGCGGAGGCGGATCGGGCTCACCATTTTCCCTCGTTGAGCTCCTTCAAGATCTGCTTGTCCAGCGTCAGGTCTGCCACCGCCTTCTTCAGAAGACGGTTCTCCTCCTCCAACGCCCGAAGACGCTTCACCTCGTTGTCGCCCATGCCGCGGAACTGCGTCCGCCAACGCGCCAAGGTCGCCCCGCTGATCTCCAGCTTCTGGCACACCTGGGCCAAAGACTGGCCACCGGCCTCCAGTTGCTTCGCCTCCCGCAGCTTGCGGATGATCTCTTCCGTCCCATGCCGTTTACGCTTCATCGTGAGAGCCTTTCTGGGGGATTCTTCCCCACTGGCTCTCACTCGGAATGGCTCAGATTTTCAAGGGCAGGTCAGGAGTTCGAGCAGGCGGATGACGCGGGTTTGATCCACCGCACGGAGTCGCGGGACTTCCTGATTCGAACGGTCGATTTGGACCTCGGCTCCGGCCCCATCCTCCCGCGGGCCGGTGATCAGGTGCGGGAGACGGTTGGCGGCGTGGGGGGGACGGCGCGGCACGCTGCACCCCGCGTGGGCTCACGGTCCGTGCGCTCGCGGGGTGCAGGCTGGGCTGCGGCCCGCGCGCATGTAGACAGATGAGGCGGTGGGACTCAGGACGCACTCTCCCCGAGCGGCATTGACCAGCAGTTGAGCGATCGCAAGCGGGTCCTCATCTTTGACAATGTACCCCGCCGCACCCTCTTGCAGCGAACGATCGATGAGCGCGGCGTGGGCGTGTCCGCTGAACATTACCACCCGAGTCGATGGGCACTGGGCCGTCAGAGCCCGCAAGGCGGCAAAGCAGTCGACGCCGGGTATCTCTACATCCAGTAAAACCAGATCCGGTCGTAACTGGACGATCATGGGAACCGCTGCGACGGGGTTGGAGGACCACCCGAGCCAGCGGAGCAGGCCCGTCTCGGGGATGAAGGACTTCAGCGCCTCGGCGGCGAGGAAGTTGTCATCCACCATAAAGAGCCCGGGGATGAGTGGTGTATCGTTCATGGATACTGCTCTGTCGAGGTCGGTGTGATCGCATTGCTGGCGTGGATCAGGGCGTCTCGAAGGTTGCCGGGGCTTGGCGAGGGACCAAGTACGATGATTCTTGCGCTGCGGTCATTTATTTCCCGGTCATCCCACGCACCTTGCGTGGCTGTTGCAGCCGCAGGTAAGA
>CAZHKB010000446.1:0-2440 GCA_964533405.1 uncultured Phycisphaeraceae bacterium
GAGTGACAGCCTTCCAAGCTGTACGTCGAGGGTTCGAATCCCTTCGCCCGCTTTGCCACGGGACATGGCTTTGTCTTGGCAGCCGCTTATGCTGCGGGTTGGACGTTGTCGATACAAGGGCATTGATGCGCAGGTGTTTGGCGATCATTCCGTTGCTGGTGCTGGCGGTACACGCCCTGTTGGGGCAGTCCGGGGTGGTGGTGTGCCTCGGGGGATCGCAAGGGCACGAGACTTTGGTGGCGGCGGCGGAGGGCGGCGGGGCGTGCTCGCACGCTGGCGACCTGCTGGTTCCCGCGACGGCGGACCCGCTGGGCAACTGGCAGCAGAGCGACGGGCACGCCGACCCCGTTCGCCACGATGACCACGACGACGAGTGCTCGTGCAGCGATCTGTTGATCGGGCTTCGGGATGAGGTCACGGTCCCGCGCGTTCGCGACGATTCGGTGGTGTGGGCGGCGGCTCCAGTGGTCGTGTCCACGTGGCCTTGTGATGGGTGGTCGCTGATCGCCTCGGCGCGACATCGACCACGCGGCCGGCTGCAAAGCCCGGGGGACGCGTGCAGTCTGGCGATCGTGCGAAGCACGCGGTTGCTCAGTTGAATCCTGTCGGTTCCTGAAGCGTGCCGGCTTGCCCTTTGGGTGAGCGGGCGGATGCGCCGTGGGTCTGGGCAGGAGTTTGCGCACATGAACGACATGAGGCGCCCCGGCAGGGCGCGGGTGGCCGCTGGAGCGTGCCCAGCGATCGTGCTGGTGGTGTTGACCGCTGGTTGTCAGTCTTATGAAGGATCGCCGCTCGACATCCCGGGGCACCGTGGCGCGCTGGCCGCGCGGCTTGGGGAACCGGAGCCGCTGGCGGCGTTCGCGTCCAGGCTGGGCGAGCAGGGGCAGGAGGCGCCCACGGCGTTCGATCCGGGCGACGGGCTGACGCGGGCCGAGGGCGAGTTGGTGGCGTTGTTCTACAACGCCGAGCTGCGGATGGCGCGCCTGGATGCCGGGGTCGCGCTCGCGACGCTGGTAACGGCCGGGCTGTGGGAGGACCCCGAGGTGGGGTTCGACGGGGCGCAGATTCTCTCGCCCGAGAGCATGTTCCAGTATGGCCTGGTGCTGGGGCTGACGATCCCGGTTTCGGGTCGTCTGGAAGTGGAGCGGGCGAGGGCCGGGGCCGAGCATGAGGCCGCGCTGCGTCGGATCGTGGATGACGAGTGGTCAACCCGAGCGCGGTTGCGTTCGGCGTGGGCGGCGTGGAGCGTTGCGGGCGAGCGGGCCCGACTGCTGGAACTGGTCATCGTCCAGGTTGAGCGGATCGGCGCGATCACGGGACGCCTCGAGAGCGTGGGCGAGCTGACCCGTGTCGAGGGACGATTGCTCCGGATCGAACTGGCCCAGCGTCGGGGCGAGCTGGTCGCGGCCCGCCTGGCGGCGACGCGGTCGCGGCTCGAGCTGCTTGGGTTGATGGGCCTCCCGCCGGACGCCGCCATCGAGCTGGTTCCTGCGATCTCCATGGCCGTTGTCGGCGAGCACGCGGACCCGACCGCGCGCCTGATCGAGTCGAGCACGACGCTGGCGGTGCGCCGGGCGGAGTACCAGGCGGCCGAGGAGGGTCTGCGGCTCGAGGTTCGCAAGCAGTATCCCGACCTGACGATTGGCGGTGGATATGGGGATGAGGACGACGACCGGCTGTTGCTGGGCGCATCGATCCCGATCCCGATTCTGAACGCCAATGGCGCGGGCATCGCGGAGGCTCGGGCGAGGCGCGACGCGGCGCGGGGCGCGGCGGAGACGACGTTCGAGCGGCTCGCGCGAGAACTGGCGATGGCGACCGCCGCGCTCGAGGGGTCGCTGGCGCAGCGGGACGCGTTCGAGTCGGAGATCGTGCCGATGCTTGAGGAGCAGTCGCAGGAGTTGGAGCGGCTGGCCGAAGTGGGCGAGGTCGACACGCTGCTGTTGCTGGAGACGGTGTCGCGGGGGTTCGAGGCCAGGTCGCGGCTTCTGGATTTGCGGCTGGCGGAGGTCGTGGCGTCGGTCGATCTGGCGCGGCTTCTGGGGCCGGGCGAGCCGCGATCGCCGGCGCCGGTGGATGTCAGCGTGAGCGGGGCGCGGCGGGTTGAGAGTGGGTCTCGACATGGCGCGGATGCCGCGCCGGGGGGTGACCGATGAGTGTGAGTCAACCAGGCGGTCGTGAAGTTCTGGCGGGTCTCCGTGGCGTCGTGGTTGCGGGCGTGGCGGGGTGCCTGCTGGCTGCGTGCGGCGGCGGGGGTGCGGGCTCGGGAGTTGGCGAGGAAGCCCCGGGCCAGGATGAGGCGGGCGAGGCCGCGGCGTCGAACCGCGTGTCGATCCCGGCGGGGGTGCGCTCGAACCTTGGGATCACGTTCATCACGGTGGAGCGTCGGCACATCGAGCGGACGCTGCGGGTGCCGGGGCGGTTTGAGTATCTGCCCAAC
>CAZHKB010000447.1:0-2431 GCA_964533405.1 uncultured Phycisphaeraceae bacterium
TGAGGGTGAAGTCGTGGCCGATAGGCTGTTGCTGACGTACTGACACGGCCCCCGGCCCGCTCCGCCCTCATAGAATCCCCTTTGATCGCTCGCGCGATCGGCTCCACTCGCTCCCCGCCGCACCGGAGACACCGATGCCCATCCGCACCGTCTACAAGGCCCAGATCGACCACCTCCAGATCCTGGACGAGAACGGGAAGCTTGACGACAAGCTGGCCAAGGACACGCTGACCGATGACCAGGTGATTTATCTGTACGAACAGATGACGATCGGGCGGTCGCTCGACGAGATCGCGTTCAAGCTCCAGCGGTCCGGACGCATGGGCACCTTTCCCCAGAACAAGGGGCAGGAGGCCAACGCGGTCGGGGCCGCCTTGGCGCTCGAGAAGGGCGTGGACTGGATCGTGCCGTGCTACCGCGAGAACGCGGCGTTGTTCATGCACGGGCTGCCGATGCACTATGTGCTGCTGCACTGGATGGGCGATGAGCGGGGGAATCAGATTCCGGAGGGGCTGAACATCACGCCGCTGTCGATCCCGATCGGGACGCACATGCTGCACGCGGTGGGGATCGCGTGGGCGATGAAGCTGAGGAAGGAGCGTGGGGTGGCGTGCACGTTCTTTGGGGATGGGGCGACGAGCGAGGGTGATTTTCACGGGGCGATGAACTTCGCGGGTGTGCAGCAGGTGCCGTGCATCTTTTATTGCCAGAACAACCAGTGGGCGATCAGCGTGCCACGGGAGACGCAGACGGCGAGCGAGACGATCGCGCAGAAGGCGCTGGGGTATGGGATGCCGACGATGCAGGTGGATGGCAACGACATTTTCGCGGTGTTCAAGGCGACGCGGGAGGCGTCGGAGCGTGCGAGGAACGGGGGCGGGCCGTCGTTCATCGAGGCGATCACGTATCGGCTGGGGGATCACACGACGGCGGACGATGCCAAGCGGTATCGGGACGCGGCGGAGGTGGATGCGTGGAAGCTCAAGGACCCGCTGATCAGGACGCGGAAGTTTCTTGAGCGCAAGGACCTGTGGAGCGACAAGAAGCAGGCGGAGCTCGATGAGCGTGCCAAGAAGATCACGGCGGAGGTTGTGAAGACGGCCGAGGGGATCGAGAGGCCGCACGCGCGGGACATGTTCAACCACGTGTTCGCGGAGATCCCGGCGGAGTTGAAGCGGCAGCGGGACACGATGCGGACGAGCAGTTTGGGGCAGAACCCGGCGCAGGTTGGGTTGAAGGGCGGCGTCAGCGAGGCCGCCGAGGAGCACGTCTGACCGTGGTGGGGCGTGCCCCGGCGCCACTGGGAGACCACATGCTGGTCAAGTTCACCGATCACTCCGGAGCCGACGTCTGGGTCAACCCGCTGCAGGTGCGGAGCGTCCGCGTCGAGCAGATCGGACGCGCCCCCGGGGGCTACGCCGGCCCGGGCAGCTCCGCGCGGGGCGAGGCACGCACGCTGATCTTGCTGGGTTCCGACCGATCCGCGGAGGTCCGAGTCGAGCTGCCGATCGAAGAGGTGGTCGCGATGCTGGATGCGGGAACGCCTGGGAACCCGTAGAACACTGGGCGAAGCCCTGCGAGGAGGATCACCGTGTCGTACCCGACGTTCATCAAGGTTCCCGTGTTCGATTCCACCTCGCCCGACAAGCCCACCACCGCGTGGATCAACTTCAGCGTGATCATGCACCTGGAAGACCGCGGCGACTACACGGCTGCCCACATGAACAGCCAGGGGGCGTACCACATCCTGATGCCGTTCAAGGAGCTGATGGTGCTGATCGATCCGGAGTGGCGGGATGCGGGTCGATAGCGGAGGGCGCACTCGCGACTGATTTGCTTGTCCGGTTGCCGCCGCCGAAACCGCATCGACCCGGCTCCCAGTACAATGCTTGTTAGAACCCAGTTGCCTTGGAACGGCCGCGTTCGGATGCGCCGATCGTGGATCGCTGACGCCGCGGCTGGCACGTTCGTGCTCACACTGTGGGAGCGGGCGTCCATCTTTCCGGCGCACGCGCATGACCACGCCCAGTTGAGCATCGTGCTCTCGGGCGGGCTGCGGGAAGCGGGCGGAGGATCCTGCGCTGCGCTCAACGCCGGATCGGTCTTGTTCAAGGGCGCGGGCGTCGAGCACGCGGACGAGTACGACGCTGAGGGCGCGATCATTCTGAAGCTGATGCTTCCGGGCTCGGCGGGGCGTGATTTTGCTCGCGCCGCCGGGGCGGCGGGTGCCAGCATCATCGCCCGGCACATGGCGGGCGCGGGCTTTGCGGCCAGAGCCTTGGGCGTGCTGGTGGGCCCCGATCCGCGTCCGAACCACGCCGAGAGCGCCCTCCGCGGGCTCGCCGGAGTTCTCCGCGACGTGGGCGGCGCCCGCCCCGTGCCGCCGGAGTGGATGCGGCCGGCGCTTGAGCTTCTCGAGCGGCGGCTCGTG
>CAZHKB010000448.1:0-2416 GCA_964533405.1 uncultured Phycisphaeraceae bacterium
CCGCCGGCCAACAACCCCAGCGCCATTAGGCCGCCGGCGACAACAAACGTGGGCTTGGGCATGGAGTTGTGCATCCGCGTCGGCCTCCGAGCAACCGATGGACGGCGCTCTCAACTGGTCCTGGGGCGTCCCCCGACTGCCTCGGCATGACCGGGGGGTTCAGTATCCATACCCCGACACCCCCGGTCAAGCCAGACCGCAACTCCGACCACATCCCTCCGATGGCTTCCACACCCCGATCACCCCGCCCTCACGGGTACACTCGCCCATGTTCACAGGCCTCGTCCACCACGTCGGACGCCTCGCCTCCACCACCCACACCCCCACCGGGCGTCGCCTTATCCTCGACCCCACCGGCTGGAACCACCGCCCCGCCCCGGGAGAATCCATCGCCGTCAACGGCGTTTGCCTCACCGTCGCCTCCGCCTCCCCCACCGCCTGGGCCTTCGACGCCGTCCACGAAACCCTCGCCAAAACCACCCTCGGCTCCCTCACCCCAGGCTCACCGCTCAACCTCGAGCACGCCGCCACTCCCATCACCCTCCTGGGTGGCCACATCGTCCAAGGCCACATCGACGGCGTCGCCCGCGTCTCCCGCCTCCAGACCGGCCCCGACTGGCGCGTCGAGTTCACGCCCCCCCCAGACTTCATGCCCTGGTTCATCCCCAAGGGCTGCGTCTGCGTCGAGGGTGTCTCCCTCACCCTGGCGGCCGTCAACTCCCGCGCTGGCACCTTCGAGGTCGCCCTCATCCCCACCACCCTCGAAAGTACCACGCTGGCCCGCCTCACACTCGGCCAACTCGTCAACATCGAGGCCGACGCCATGGTCAAGTCCATCGTCCACGTCCTGCGCAACTACATGCCGCCGACAGACCCACGGGCGTAAGCCCGCCCGCAACCCGCGCGCCACTCCCGCTCCCTCCCCCTGCCTTCCTCTGTGCCCGCCTGTGCCCCCCCTGTGCCTCGGTGGTGAGTACTCTGCCTTTCTGTTCACCATCCGGCACCGAACGCACATGCTCACGCCCGGAGCCTGGTCTCCGCCCACGCCCACGACACGGGCCTCCTCTCCTCCGCCGCCCCCTCCCGCAGCGTCTTCTGCCAGAACGCCACATCCCACCACCGCCCCATCTTCCACCCGGCGCCGCGAATCACCCCGGCGGGCTCAAACCCCATCGACTCATGCAGCGACGCCGCCGTCACCGTCTGGGTCGCGAAATGGATCGCGGTCGTCACGATGTAGTGATTCGTGATCGCGGCCACCGCGTCGAAATCCTCGTCCCGCGCCAGCCGAACTCGCACCTCGCCCGCTCCCGCGTCGCTCACAACACGCCCCCCACGATCACCCGCTGTTCGCGGGCCGCTCGGAAATGACCGACCCGCCCCGAGGGTATGATGATCGTGAGGACCATGCCCGCCAACGCCAAGCATCACGACCTGGAGACCCAGCCGTCGCCCGCCGCGTCACGCCGCGACGCCGCCGCGCCCGTCACGCCCGCCGCACGCGCCGCGATTGCCCCCGACACCCCGCCACACATCGCGGCCCCCATGCCTCTGGAGGCCGACGCGATCGATGAACTCGACGCGGACACCGCCGACGACGAGTCGCCCATCACCGTCCCGACCGCCGCGCCCGCCACCAACGTGCCGCCCACCGACTCCTCCGCTCCCTCCCGCCCCGGCAAGCCCCGCAAACGCAAACGCTCCTTCCTCGAACGCATCGACGCCTTTATCTCCCGCCTCTCAACCCGCAACAACTTCTGGCACCGCGTCTGCTCCATGATCTGGCTGCCCTACGCCTTCCGCTCCGGCATCCAGATGAAGCGGGTCGACGCCACCACCTTTACCGCCATCCTCCCCTTCCGACGCTTCAACCGGAACTGGTACAACGCCATGGCCGGCGCCGCCCTCCTGGGCAACGCCGAGATCGCCGGCGGCATGTACGTCTTCGGCGTCGCTGGCGGTGAGTACACCGTCGTCTGCAAAAACCTCAACTACACCTTCCTCCGCCCCTGCCTGGGGCCCGCCATGTACCGCATCAAGCCCCAGGAAGACCTCAACGCCCTGGTCGCCGCCGGCCACGAGTTCAACATCACACTCGACATGGACGTGGTCCAGCAGATCGGCATCCCCGGCAAGCGCGACAAACGCGTGGGCCGCACGGTCGTGACCTTCCACGTCACCCCAAAGTCGCACCACAAGACCAAACGCCAGCGCCAACGCTCCACCACGCCCTCCTGATGCGCCACGCCGTGAACCGGTGACCGATGGCGTGCGTGCTGCTTCGAGCAAGCCGGTCGGTCAATCCCCAGGCCCCGCCCCCTCCCCGCGTGCGGCGGAGGTGTCGGCCAGGCTCCGCGCCGCCGACGGAGGGGGCACGCCCGCGCCCAGAAGCCCACAGACCCGACCGTGGGCCCTC
>CAZHKB010000449.1:0-2396 GCA_964533405.1 uncultured Phycisphaeraceae bacterium
AACGAACCACGCCGACGCGAGCGCGCCCCCACCTGCCCCGTCTGCACCGCTGATCCATGGCCCTCGGACATGGCTGGCACCCTTCTCGGGCCCGCCAGCCCAACGCCACGTCCCCCCACTCAGCAGGGACGCGCCGCGACCGCGACGGACCGTCAAGCAGTGCTATCGGTCGGTCTCAGGGTCCACTCAACCGGACCTCCCGGGTGCCATCCCGGGTGGCGTGGTTGCCACTCTGGGCAGCCATGCCGAATGACCAAACGCGCCCGACACCCTCCCCCCTGGCGCGCGGGAGGCGGTCGCGAGGCTCTGCGACGCGACCTGAAGGGGCCGTCCTGTCACTCCCCCTCCCCACCCTCCTCCAACCTCACCGTCGCCTCCACCTCATTGGCCCGCTCCGCCTCAAACCGGACCCGCACGCTCGCCCCCTCCGGGGCTTCGATGAAGAACCGGTGGATGACCACGCCCCGCCCCGGCACGCCGCCATTCAACTGCACCCGCCCCGGCTCGAACCGCGTCTCGTTCACCTGCGGGTCACGCCAGTTATTGAGCCGCCCGCTCGCCACCACCCGCCCCGCGCTGGGCTCGCACGTCAGCAGGTCCACACGTCCGATATTCCGCCCGGCCTGCCTCCCCGTCCGGCTCGGGATCGGCTGCTCATTCCGCAGCTGCACCGTCACCTGCCAGACGCCCTCCCCGATCCGCTCCACCTCCGTCCGCTCCAGCACGACCTCCGCCATGCACGACGCATGGTACAGCGTGAACGCCGCGTTGCGGTGGCACTCCTCCTCGAGCAAAAACAACGGCGTGTTCCGGCTCGCCCACTTGTTCAGACCCCCGATCAGCACCGGTCCATACTGCGGATGCTCAAACTCCGTGTACGCCGTGAACGTCGAGCCGAACTGCAGCTTGTCGCGGAACACCCACATCTGCTCCGCCGACGGATCGTTCACCTCGCGCTGGAAGTACTTGCCCTCCGCCCACATCTCGTTGGTGAACGCCACCGCACCCAGCCCCTCGCTGGCCCAGTTCGTCTCCCCGCCGTGCACCTCGTACAGGTCCGCGTACGTCACCATCGCGCGGTAATACGGCAGCATCTGCTCACCGATCCCCTGGATCTCCTGGTACATCGCCACGTCCGACGCCGAGTACGCCGCGGTCTGGTACGCCGTCCCAGGCCCGCGCAGAATCATCCCCCCCGAGTTGTGGTACGACTGGTACGCCCCGATATTCGGGTGCGCCAGCACAAACTCCCCGATCGCCCGCGTCTCGGGCGCGCTGAACGGATACTCCCCGGCCCCGAACTGCACATAGTTGGGCATCCAGTCGCTGGGCCAGTTCCGGTTCATGTCGAATCCGTCGTCGGAATCCTCATTCACGCGCCCGTCGCCGTCGTTGTCCAGCCCCTCCTGCCCCAGGCTCGTCCACTCCCCACGCTCACCCGCCGGCACGGCCGTGAACACCCGCTCGTCGTACCGATCCCGGATGAACCGCCCGTTGGGGTCCCTGATCCACATCTGCGTGATCGACCCATCCCCGTTCAGGTCCTCGGGCATGTCCTCGTTCACCAGCCCATCGCGGTCATCATCATCCTCGTTCCGGTTGTGCCGGCTCGTGCTCGAGTTGTTCACGGTCTCGAACCAGTTGTCCCGCCCGTCGGGGTTCTCGCTGACGAGCAGGTAGAACGACACCCGATCCAGCAGTTTGGTGACATCCTGGTTGTGCCCGTACTCCTTGGTCAGAAGCCACAGCGTGTACAGCACCACCTCCGACGCCTGGACCTCGTTGCCGTGGATGTTCCCGCTGATCCACATCGCAGGGCGATCCAGGTCGTCCGTGCCCGGCGCCCGCACCGTGGCGACGATCATCTCCCGCCCCTGCCCGCTCTCGCCGATCGTTGTCAGCGTCACCAGCTCCGGGTACGCCGCCGCGATGCGCCGCACATGCTCGTTGAGTTCCGAGTGCGTGTAGTACCGGTTGAACGCGACATCCGCCTTTGATGGATTGAAGTGCTGCGCGAGCGCGGGGGCCGCGCTCGCGCCCACGGCAACGGCGCAGGCGGCGAGCCCAAGGCCTCGTGTCCCTCCGGCGAGACGAGCCAAACGACCGATCGTGTCGTGCAAGCCGCTCATGGCGTCACCTCCCCAAGCTGGATCGTCTGCGTCCGCGTCCCGAAAGCCGCCGACCGAACCTCGATCGTCACCTGCTCACCCCGCTCGCCCCGCACAAGCCACTCCGCTTCCCGCAGCCCGCCCGACCCCTCGATCGAGTCGAACCTCCGGAACCGCTGCCCCGTCAGCACCCGCGTCGGCTCCGTCGAGATCTGCACCAGGAGCGGCATCACACGCCGGGCCTTCAGCCCGATCGCCGAGTGCGTCGGCAGGTACCCCGTATTGCTC
>CAZHKB010000450.1:0-2395 GCA_964533405.1 uncultured Phycisphaeraceae bacterium
TGGTGGGCGGGATCGTCGGGCTGTGCGGGTGGCGGAGCGGGTCGGACATGGAGACGCTGGGGCCGGTGCTGGCGGGGCTGAGCCCGGCGACGGCGATCTATGGGCTGGTTGATCCGTACAACGCGCTGAACACGACGGTGCTGGGGCGAGCGGGGACGTTTGAGGCGAGATTGGGGCTGGGGATCGGGGCCGCGGTGGGCGCGGCGGTGTTCATCGGCGTGGTGTATGGGCTGCACGCGTCGATGGTGCGGGGGTTCGATATGACGGTGAGGAAGTTGGCGGGGGGGAGGTAGGAGGTCCTGGGTTGTCAGTCCTGAAGGTCGGGGGGAGGTAGTCCGGGCGGTGACGGCGTGGAGTAAACATGAGGATGGACGGTGACACAAACCATTGTGATCGCTTTACTCCTGAAGAGTGGGAGTTTCTGAAGAAGCACTCGGCGCGCGTTGGTTTGGTCGGTGAGGCGATCTATCTGGTGACGGCACTGAGCCTCTGAGTCGTGGGAGTTCGGTTTACGGGGCACCCCGCGATCGCGTCTTTGAAGGTCTTTGGCACCGCGATGCTCATCGCGCTCCCGCTGGGCTGGATCGTGAACAGGCTGCGATACCGGCGCTCGCCGATCTTGCCGCGGGAGAAGGCGCGGCACGACACTCGTCGAGTCTGGCGGAGTTATTTGCCTTCCGTGCTCTTGTTGATCGGGGCTGCGACCGTGGTCGCGGGGAAACCTGCGTGGATCGGACCGCTCGCATTCGGCACGTTACATGTGCTGCCGCTCGTGTGTTCGTGGAGGCACGATTTTCGGCGGCCATCACCGCCACATGCAGACACATGAATGCGCGAGGGCGCCGCAACGCGGGTTTGAACACCGAATGGCGCGAAGGTTGTCCCGAGGTCGGTTTCGCCCGCCCTCCGGGCGGTGGAGCCCAACGGTCTCTCCGGGGGCTGAAGCCCCCGGCTACCTTCGAGCGCCTTCCGGGCGAAGCCGGACGTGCTTCGCGCCAAGCGGGACGCGCTTCGGGCGGGGAGAAGGCCGCGGGACAGAGCGTGGCTCCGAGGCGTCAATGGTCGGACAAACCGCAATCGGATTTGTGGGGTTGTGCGGCTGTCACGAATGTGGCGGTGCCGGCGGTTGGTGGGTGGGGTGCGGGCGGATGGCGTGCGTGACGCCTTGCCTGCGGAGAGGCTGCCGGCGTCTTCCAGACGCGGGCGGTGAGCCAGGTCAGCCCCGGGTTGTGGCGAGGCCGTGCGTGGGCGCGGCGTGGTCGGAGTGCGCGCATCATGGGTCGGCGAACACAGCAGAGGCGCAGAAGGCGTGTGGAGGAGCTGGTCGCGCTGCGGCATGACCAGCGGGAGTTCCGCCGTCGCTGGATGGCGAGGGTGGATGCGTGGTGCAAGAGCCTGCGTGAGGGGAGGCCGGCGGTGGATGCGGAGGGCAAGCCGACGGGAAAGGCGAGCGAGATCATCCAGAGTGTGCTGAAGGAGCTGGCGGATATCGGCGAGCCGGAGGGGAGCAGTCTGGCGGCGGAGACGAGGATCCGTCTGGAGCTGGCGTGCAGGGCCGGGGAAGCGACGAAGTGAGGGGAAGACGGGTCGACGTGGCAGAGTGGCAGAGTGGCAAAGTAGGGTGATCGTGGTTGGGTGAGAGGGTGGTGTGGCATGGACGGTGGAGACAACGGCGTGGAAGCGACTGGCGGGCGGAGTGTGTTGATCTGCCTGAGCGAGGCGCGGGAGATGCTGGCCCGCGCGTGTCGGGGCGCGGTGGAGATGGTGGAGGTGCGCACGGCGGATGGGCGGCGCGCATTTGTGGCGGAAGTGGCGGAGGCCGATGCGCGGCGGTTTTTGAGCGAGCCGGGGGCGCGGGGGTGGGTGTTGCAGGGGGCGTGAGCCGACTTGCGGGCTGCTTCTGCAAGGACCAGAGGACTCACCGCCCAGACGCGGAGACCGCTGAGCGGGGAGGACTCCCGACCTCTCGCCACCGCGGAGACGCGGTCGTACGGATCTTCGATGAATCTGAGGCGGCGACAGGCGCCCGATCGCGGCTCGGATCAGGGCACGCCTGACTCGAAGCGGGCACTTGCATGATTGAATGAGAACCGCCCGCTTGCGCGGGCGGCTGGGGTTGGCGAGATTGGTTGCGGCGGAAAGTCTGGATGGTGGACGACCGCTGGCGCGGACGGTTCGGTGAATGGGACTCGCGTGCTCAGGCACGCGGTTGTGCTCATTCCGGATCGAGGGTGCGGAGGGCCAGGCCGAACTCGGTGAGGCGGAGCTTGACCTCGTTGAGGGAGGTCGCGCCGAAGTTTTTGACGCCCATGAGCTCGGCTTCGGTGTGGCTGCAGAGGTCGCCGAGCGTGTGGATGTTAAGGAGCTGGAGAGCCTTGCGGGCGCGGACGGAGAG
>CAZHKB010000451.1:0-2394 GCA_964533405.1 uncultured Phycisphaeraceae bacterium
GTGGTATGCGCAACGCCCTGCGGGGGCTTGGGTTGGAGCAGGTCGGGGCGACGGGCCCGGGTGCGGGCCACGCGCTGCGCGAGTCGCCACTGAGCGACCTTGGCATGGTCGCCCGAGATCAGAATGTCGGGGACGTCGCGCCCTTGCCAGACGCGGGGGCGGGTGTAGTGCGGGCAATCGAGCAGCCGGGCGGAGGAAGGGTCCGGGAGCCCGCGGGGCGGACCCGTGGGCTGCTTCGGGATCTCGCTCGAGGGGCTGAAACTCTCGGTCGTCGCGGACTCCGCATCGCCCAGCGCGCCGGGCAGCAGGCGGATGATCGCATCGATCAGGACCATGCCCGCGAGTTCGCCGCCCGACAGGACGTAGTCGCCGATCGAGATCTCTTCGGGGGCCAGGGCCTCGATGACGCGCTCGTCGATGCCCTCGTAGTGGCCCGCGAGGATGAGAAGGCGGGGCAGGCGGGAGAGGCGCTCGACGGTCTGCTGCGTGAGCGGCGTGCCTTGGGGAGACATGAGGATGCGGTGGGAGGGGCGGGGGTCGGCGGCCTCGGTCGCGGCCACCGCGTCCCAGATGGGCTGGCAGGACATCACCATGCCCGGGCCGCCACCGAAGGGGCGGTCGTCGGTCTTGGCGTGCTTGTTGTCGGCGAAGGTGCGGATGTCGGTGGCGACGATCTGGACCACTCCGGCGGCCCGGGCGCGGGCGGGGATGCTCACGCCCAGCGCGCCGGGCGAGTCTGGGCTGAACATCTCGGGGAAGGTGGTGAGGACGTCGATCCGCATGGGGGATGGTTGGCGCGCGGAGCACGCCACAAAGACAGCGTCGCCCGCAAGTGCGGGCGACGCGAGAGTTCAGCGGGAAGTTCGTTCGCTCAGCCTGCCGTCTTCTCAGCGGGCTTCTCAGCGGGCTTCTCGGCGGGCTTGGCGGCCGCCTCGGCGGCGGCGGCGGCGGCGGCTTTCTTCTTCTCGACGTCTTCGCGGGAGGCGAGGCGGTCGGATTCCCACTGGGCCTTGAGGTTGGCCGGCAGCAATTCGGCGCGGCCCAGCATGTCGCGGACCGTGTCGCTGGGCTGCGCGCCCACGCTCAGCCAATACTGGATGCGCTCCGCATTGAGCTTGATGGACTTGGAAGGATCGCTCTCAAGAGGGTTGAACCACCCGAGGGCCTCGATCACCCGCCCGTCACGGCGCGACTTCTGGTCCACCGCGTTGATGCGGAAGAACGGATGGTTGCGACGACCCTGACGCTGCATGCGGATTCGGACCAAGGGGAACTCCAAAGGCTGAGGGCGACCAACCCGAACGCGGCCGGTCGGGCCACGAGTCTAGGCGGGAGGGGAGGGAGGCTCAAGGGCAAGTCCTGAGTCCTGGGTCGTGAGTCCTGGAGGTCGGGTTGCGGGTTGCTCGGGGACCTGGCGTGTGCGGCCCTGCGTCTTGGCGGGCGGCGAGCCGCCGATTCTTCGTGGGGGGGCGGGGGGCGTCGCGACTGGCCGTTGCCCGATCTAAAGGATTAGAGAATCAAGACTTAGAACGGGGCTCTCCATGTCCCCGACTTGTCCACACGATCCCCACAGGGCGCCCGCAAGATTGTGCCAGAAACTGCTCGCAACCAAATCCGATTGACACCCTACGACGTTCGTAGTAGCCTGTCCTCCGACAGTTGTAGGAGACCGGGGACGTCCGGCGGGTTGGCTGGGGAACCAGCCTGCCACACGACTCCCCACCACCATTATGGCCGGACGCGATTACATGCTGGGCGATGCGGAGTTGGAGGTGCTCAAGGTCCTCTGGGATGCTGGCACACCCATGACGGTGCGCGAGGTGCTCGGGGTGATCCAGCAGAACGGGCGGGACCTGGCGTACACGACGGTCTTGACCATGATGACAAGGCTGGAGGCCAAGGGCGTGGTGGCGGCCAACAAGAGCGGCCCTGCCTACGTCTATCGCCCGAAGGTCTCGCGGGAGCGGGTGACCAAAGACCGGCTGCAGGGGCTGATCGAGCAGTTGTTCAACGGCACGCCGGGCTCGCTGGTGTTGCAGTTGATGCAGAGCGAGCGGTTCTCGGCGGGCGAGTTGGCCGAGTTCCGGTCGCTGATCGAGCGGCTGGACCGGGGCGGTGCGGGCGGCCAAAGTGGGCCGGGTGGGCAAGGTGGCCCGGGGCGGAGCCAGGAAGGCGGTGGCGCGTGACCACGATCATCCAGAATCAGGATGTGCTGTGGGTGGGGGCGCTCGCGGCGGCGCCGGTGGCGTTGCTGATCGCGGCGATGTGCCGGGGCGTGGGTCGCCCCGCGACTCGGCACGCGCTGTGGGTGCTCGCGCTTCTGACGTTTGTGGTGCCGGGCGTGCTGATGGCGACGGGCTGGACGCAGGCGATCGGGCGGGCGATGGCTTCAGG
>CAZHKB010000452.1:0-2394 GCA_964533405.1 uncultured Phycisphaeraceae bacterium
AGCCGGGGTGGTGAGGCCGACGGCGAGCAGAAGGGGGAGGAGCAGGCGGGATCGGAGTGTGGGCATGGTGGGGGTTCCTGGTGGGTCTGGGGGTTGGATGAGGTGAATCAGAACAGGCGATCGAACTGATCGAGCAGGATCATGACGAACTTTCGGAGGCGGAGGGCGTTAGGGCCATGTATCTCGTTGCCGATCGAGAAGTTGTAGTCGGCCGGGGCGACGTAGGTTTCGCCCGCGCCGCCGCCGCGAAGGAAAGGGTATTCCACATCGGGCCCGTCGCGGGCGACGTGTGGGTGGAGCGTCTCGATGGAAGCCCGGAGGCTGGCCGAGGCGTCGAGCCATGCCGCGAAGCCTGATCGCCGCATTGCCATGGCATCGGCAAGGCCGGGATTGGCGCGGAGAAGGCTTGTAAGCTTGGAGAAGGCGATGTGGGAATACACCAGGTCCGGGCGGGCTCCGGCTTCAAGACGCACGGCCTTGGCGAGCGTTTCGGTTGCCATCTGGAGGTAATGCAGCCAGTGGCACATCTCCACGCTTTCCCACTCGAGCAAGCGGTTGAAGACCGCAAAGTCCGACCGGGGTTGTCGGAGGTACGCGCGACGCAGGCTCATCACGCGACCTTCTTGCTGGTACCAAGGGACCACCGAGGGGGCAGCGGGATCCGGCGGGCTCGAAGGTCGTCCCACTCGTCGGGTGTGATCTCGCCAATCTGAACTCGGAACGGGACCGTGGGGTCTCCACGAAGGCCAAAGATGGAGAGTTCTCCCGTCCGTGGCGTCTGCGGGGTGACCTTGATGAGCCAGACCTCGCGGTCGTCGGGGTCGGGGAACCCGAACATGCCCGTCATCGCCGCGTCTTCGCTGCGGTGCGGCGCTGCGATATCGTGGGCCGCGTGCTGGACCGTCTTGGGAACTCCATATCGGTTGTAGGATGTGCTCATGCGATGAGCCTTTCGTGGTACCCCACCGCCAGAACTCACTTCAGGTCGGGGAACAGCTTGGTGACGGCGCCGACCAGGTCCTTCACATGGCTGATCGACTCGTCCATGAACTTCTTCTCCTCGGCGTTCATGTTGAACGTGAGGATCTTCTCGACTCCGTTGGTGCCGATGACGGCGGGAACGCCCACGAAGTAGCCCTTTCCCTTCTGGCCCGGGGCGACGCCGAACTCGTTCTCGCAGTACGCGGCGGTCGGGATGACCCGCTTCTTGTCGCGGATGATCGACTCGACCATGTCGATGGTGCCGGAGGCGGGGGCGTAGTAGGCGCTGGTGCCCATGAGCTTGACGATCTCGCCGCCGCCGACCTTGGCGCGATCGACACAGGCCTGTAGTTTCTCGGCGGACATGAGGTCTGTGATGGGGATGCCGTTGACGCTGGTGAGGCGGGGCAGGGGGACCATATCGTCGCCGTGCCCGCCGAGCAGGAGGCCCGAGATGTCCTCGACGCTGACGCCCAGTTCCATGGCCAAGAAGGTCTTGTAGCGAGCGACATCAAGGGCGCCGGCCTGTCCCATGACGCGGTGGGTGGGGAAGCCGGTGGTCTTCCAGGCGGTGTAGACCATGGCGTCGAGCGGGTTGGAGACGACGATGACGATGGAGTCGGGCGCGAACTCGCGGACCTTCTCGCAGACGTTCTTGACGATGACGACGTTGGTCTGGATGAGGTCGTCGCGGCTCATGCCGGGCTTTCGGGGCAGGCCCGCGGTGACGACGACGACCTCTGAGCCGGCGATGTCCTTGTAGTCGGCGGTGCCGGTGACGCGCGAGTCGAAGCGTTCGATGGGGCCGCAGCAGGCCAGGTCCAGAGCCTTGCCCTGGGCGACGCCCACGCGGTCGGGGATGTCGAGCAGGACGATGTCGCCCAGTTCCTTGGCGGCGGCCCAGTGGGCGCAGGTGGCTCCGACGTTGCCGGCCCCGATGATCGCGATCTTGGCTCGTTTCATGGACAAGTCACCCTCTCTGGAACCCCGCGCGGTGCGTGTGGAAGCGGGGGGGAGGGATGGTAGGAGGAGCAACGGGCTGGGTGCAACGGAGCGCGGCGCAAGGGGGGTACCTGGGGGCGTGTGGCCGCCTTCGATGCGGGGTCGGAGACCCCGCCCCCGTTGTCGGGAGTGTCGAGTTGGGCGTGGGTCACCCTCACCCCGCCCTCCCCCCGTTTCTCGAAGCGGAGGGGGGGAGGGTGCAAGTCAGCGGTCGGCTTCGGGATTGAGACATCGAACAAATCGGCAGGCTGATATCCAGCCTGCAAGTAGTGCGTCAGAAGGTAGAATCGGAGCACATCGCCGATCGTAGTCAGGCCTATTCTCACGATCGCGACGACGGGAGTGACAGCGACGCCAGCCCCCACCGCGAGCATATGAAGACCAATTTCCTTGCCTGCGCTGTACGCGTGC
>CAZHKB010000453.1:0-2386 GCA_964533405.1 uncultured Phycisphaeraceae bacterium
GTGCTGGGGTGCGCGGCCGGTGAGTGTCGGCGAGATTGGGCGCTTGCGGTGATTGTGTGGTGGCCGATCGCTTGCGGGAACGGTTCTGTTGGATCGCGTGGTGGGCGGGTTGCGGGCGACGCGGGGGGGGCTTGGTGCGCCCGTCGTGGCTGGGCCCCCAACAATCTGTCGAAGGAGCCACCCATGGGCCGCAAGAAGAAGGATCAGGGGCCGACACCTCCGCCGGCGGAGCATGATGCGGGGGGCAAGCGGCGGGGAAGGCCGATTCCGTTGTGGCAGAAGATGCTGCTGGGCGTGTCGGTGGTGCTGATGCTCGGGGGCGGTGCGGCGTGGGGGTACTCGACGTTTGTGGCCAAGGAGCGACCGGCGCGGGTTGCGGGCACGCCCGGCGACAGTGCCAACGGCGGCGCATCGGGCGGCGGTACGACGGGTCTGCCCGGAGGCCTGGTCTCGGACTTCGGGCCGGGGGGAACCGGGACGGGATCGGGCACGGGTGGCGCAACCGGCGGGGCCGTCCACGGGACCGACGGTTCGGGCACGCCGAGCGGGTCGGAGATCCAGACCGCCTTGGACACCTGGTCGCCGGCGGTGTTCCGCCTGGGGTTCTCGTTCTTCGCGGCGTTCGCGATGGCGTATGCGCTTCGGCAGTTTTTGAAGGTGACGCTGGTGGTGGTGGGGGCCGCGCTCGTAGGAATGTTCGCGCTGCAGTACCTCAAGGTCATCACGGTGGACTGGTCGCTGGTCGAGGGGAAGTTCGATTCGGTGGCGGCGTTCATCAGGAGCCAGACCGAGACGTTCACGAAGTTCGTGAGCGGGTATCTGCCTTCGGCGACGAGCGCGGCGGCGGGGGCGTTTGTGGGGTTCAGGAAGAAGTAGTTCACCACGGAGGCGCGGAGGAAGGCGGGGGAGAGACGTGGGCGATGCGCGACCGCGGCGGTCGGGTCCGTTGCTGCAAGGCCGCAACCACGCCAGTCGGATAACCGCACGCCGTTCACATCCGCAGTTCCCGCCGCCCGAATCCCAGCCCCATCTTCTGCTTGGCCATCCAGAGGGTATCCTCGGCCACCACGTTGGCGCGTTTCGTGCCGGCGCGGATGAGGTCCACGACCTTGGCGTCGCCGTCCTTGCCCTCGAACTCGGCGCGGCGGGCCTGCATGGGGGCGAGCATGGCGCTGATGGCGTCGGCGAGCTCGGCCTTGACGTGGCCATCGCCGATGTTGTCGCCGCGCGAGTAGCGGTCCTCCAGCTCCTTCACGCGCGGTTCGTCGCGGATGAAACAACGCACATATTGGAACAATGCATTGTTGATATCTCCCGGCTCGGTCAGGCTCCGCCGCCCTGTGAAGATCTGGCCGACCTTCTTCTTCACTTCCTTGGCCGGGTCCGAAAGAAAGATCGCGTTGTTCAGGCTCTTGCTCATCTTCTGCTTGCCGTCGATCCCGATCAGGCGGCCCACGCGACCCACCAGCGCCTTGGGGATGGGCCAGATGGCCCCGGCCTTCGGGTAGTCCTCGTCGGGCGTGTGCGGATCGACTCCCGCGTAGAACTGGTTGAAACGCCGCGCGACCTCGCGGCACATCTCGATGTGCGCCACCTGATCCTCGCCGACGGGGACGAGCTCGGGGCGAAAGGCGAGGATGTCGGCGCACTGGCCCACGGCGTACAGCGGGAAGCCGAACGAGTACTGGTCGCCCAGGTCCTTGGCCTCGATCTCGGTCTTGAGCGTCGGGTTGCGCATCACCCGGTTGAAGGGGATGAGCATCGAGAAGAACCAGGAGAGTTCCGCGATGGCCGGGACTTCGGTCTGCAGCACGATCGTCGAACGCTGGGGGTCGATGCCCACCGCCAGCCAGTCCTTGACGATCTCGATCGTGCTCTGGCGAATCTCCGCCGGCCTGTCGGCCCTGGTCGTGAACGCGTGCATGTTGGCGATCAGGAAGTAGCAGTCGTACTGGTCCTGCAAGCGCAGGCGATTCTCGAGTGAACCGACGTAGTGCCCCAGGTGCAGCCGGCCTGTGGGCGTGTCGCCGGTCAGAACCCTGGGCTTGCCGGCTGGCGAACCGGAAGCGGCGGCGGGCTGGACGGCGTTCTGGCCGGTAGGCTGGCCGGTCGGGTCCGACGACGATGAAGCGGGCGGGGTCATGGGGCGAACTGTAGCGGTGGCTGGCCGCACGCTGCCCCGCCCGCCAGCGACTTGCCGACGGGCCTCTCTTCTTCTTCTCTGAAAGAGACATACTTCGTAGTAGTAGGAGTGAGGCCTGTCGGCTTGTGGACAACGGGCAGGGTGGGATCGGCAACCGGTGCGTAATCAGAACGTTGCGCCGAACGTGGGGTGGAGGAGAAGGTGTCCGTGGGCCTGACGGGGGCGCGCCGGTGGGGGTGATGA
>CAZHKB010000454.1:0-2383 GCA_964533405.1 uncultured Phycisphaeraceae bacterium
GGCGTGATCGTGCGGGAGCGGGGCGGGGAGTTGACGGGCGTGGTGCTCGAGTCGGCGGCCAACCGCGTGGCGGGGGCGATGCCAGCGCCGACGGGGCACCAGAGGCGGGAGTGGATCAACGCGGCGCTCAGGGAACTGAAGTCGCACGGGTTTGTCGAGGTGCATGACCTGAAGGCGCCGGCGACACTGGGGGAAGACCTGGCGATCCTGGCCGATGCGGGCGAGCTGGACATGGAGGTACGCCTGTACCTCCTGCTGGATGACCTGGAGGCGGCGATGGAGGGGGCGGAGTTGTGGGAGCGGGATCAGGTGCGCCTGGGCGGGGCCAAGTTGTTTGCCGATGGGACGCTCAACAGCCGGACGGCGTGGATGCTGGAGCCGTTTGTCGATGGAATGCCGGGGCGCGAGCGGGGCACGCCGCTCGTGACGCCGGCCGACCTGGATGAGGCGGTGCAGGTATGCGATGAGCTGGGCGTGCCGCTGGCGGTTCATGCCATCGGAGATGGAGCGGTGCGGGCGGTGCTGGATGCGATCGAGCGGAACCAGCCCAGCACGCTGGGGTTCCGGGTGGAGCACGCGGAGGTGATCGACGAGGCGGATGTGCCGCGGTTCGCGGCCCTTGGCGTGGTGGCGAGCATGCAGCCTTGCCATCTGCTGTATGACATCGAGGCACTGCGGCGGTACCTGCCGCATCGGCTGGATCGGGTGATGCCGATCCGGGAGTTGGTGGAGGCAGGCTGCGAGCCGGGGGACCTGCTGTGGTTCGGGTCGGACGTGCCGATTGTGCGGGCGAATCCGGAGGACTCGGTGCGGGCGGCGGTGGAGAGGCGGCGGGAAGGGATGAGGGCGGAGGAGGCCATCGGCATCGGGCAGGCGATTTCGGAGCATGAGGCCTGGGAGGCGTTCGAGGCGTTGTGATGCGCACGGTCCCGAGGCGGGGTGCGCGAGCCCCCGCACCACCACACCGGGGCACACATCGCCGCTTCAGGGCGCCCGAAGCTCGCCAGTCGCCCGGCCCACCGCGGCCTCAAGGGCGTCGCCTCGCAGGTGCGTGCCCAGGATGCGGCCGTCTGGGCCGATCAGGAACGTCGCGGGGATCGCGCTGACCAAGTACTGGCGAGCAATCGTGCCCTGGTGGTCGTGAACCTCCGCCCAGGTCATGCCCTTGTCGGCGGCGACCTCATGCACGCGGTCGGCGTGCTCGAGAGCGTCGATGGAGACCCCCACGACCCGCAAGCCCCGGTCGCCATAGGCATCGTGAATCCGGATCACCGCGGGCATCTCCGCCAGGCAGGGCACGCACCAGGTCGCCCAGAAGTCGATGAGGACAACCTCGCCCCTCAGGGAGGACAGCCGGCCGACGCCGGGGATCTCGAAGTCGGGGGCAACCTGGCCGACGCGGAGGGTGCTGGGCACCACCTCGCGCTGGCTGCGCACGATGAGGACGCTGTCGCCGCTGGCGGAGAGGCGAGCGACCTCCCACGCGGAGCCCTCAACCTCGAACGGGGCGTCGAGGCCGAAGCCCTCCGTACGCGGGTTGAACGCGCCATCCCGGTCGGTGTCGATGAAGATCAGATCGCCCCGTGGGTGGGTGTCGTCCTTCAGGGTGTCAAAGCGGCCGTCGGCGTTCTGGTCCTTGACCGCGACCTGATACGCCGAGTCGCCCAGCATCACCGGGCCGGCCCGGTAGTAGGTGCTCCAGTACACCAGGTCGGGCTCCATGCTCGTGTAGAGGTCGCGGCAGACCTTCCCATACGTCCGGATGGTGACCGCCAGCTCGAGCTGCTGGCCATCCGCGTACGTCACGGGGATGCTGAGCGGGAAGAAGTCGTAGATCCAAATCTTGAGCTGCGGTGTGCGACGCTCTTCCGGCGTGATCTGGCGCTCGCCGGTGGGCGGGGTGTCGTCGGTGAGGTCGCCGTTGGCGTTGAGGTCGGCATACAGGACCGCGCCATCGTCGCTCTCATCCAGCGCAAACGCCATGCGGCCACCGGCGTCGCCAAACTCGAGCACGCCGTACCACGGCGCGTTCTCGTACGTCGGCTCGACCGTGATCCAGTCGGGCCGCTCCAGCGTCATGTCCGCGACGTTCATCAGCATCGACGCGGGAATGACGTCAAAGACGCCATCGGCGTGGAAACTCAGCGGCGCGGCCTCGTCACCCCGGGAGATGCTGAGCGCGCCGGCGAGGGCGAGAAGGGAGAACATGGCACGACTCCTGGTTTCTGAAATCGTAACAACGAGCCGCGAGATTGCCACCGCACGCTGCACGCCGGGGTCATGGCGAGGCGGACACTCGCTCACGGACCAGATCTCGCACCGCTCGCGCCCCGACAGGTGTCATCTCGCCTCGCTCAACGAGGCCGGCGAGAAGCTCGGCCAG
>CAZHKB010000455.1:0-2382 GCA_964533405.1 uncultured Phycisphaeraceae bacterium
GGCGGGTGGGGGGGAGCGATCAACCCGGACCTGCACGCGTCAAGCACTCTCAGCACTCATCCGTGCCTCGGCGCTCGTCACTCTCACCCAGCGTTCCAACAATCAACCCAGACGAAAGGACCACCCATGACACGCACCGCTTTCTCCCCGCTCCTCGCAACGGCCCTCGCCGCCGCCTTCCTCAACGCCTGCGACCAGGCCAACACCCCTCCTCCTAACACCAACAACTCAACCAACAACACGTCCAACGCATCCGGCTCAAACACCACCACTCCCACCTGGATCCTCGCCGCCGCCCCCGCCGACGCCGTGCCCGTCGCCACGCTCAAGGCCTCGGCCACCGAGGGCCAGCACGTCGTGATCCGCGGACGCATCGGCGGGCGTGCCGACCCCATCAGCGCCGACTCGCCCGTGCTCATCATCATGGACCCCGCCCTTGCCTCATGTGCCGACATCGAGGGCGACACCTGCGCCACGCCCTGGGATTACTGCTGCGAAACCCCGGCGAGCATCGCGGCCAACAACGCGACCATCCAGGTCGTTGATGCCGCGGGAGAACCCATCACCGGCTCGCTCGCCGCCGCGGGTCTTGAGCCGCTGGCCGAGATCATCGTCGTCGGCGTCGTCGCCGCCCGCCCCGACCCGTCCGTCCTGACCATCCGCGCCACCGGCATCCACCGCGTCACGCCGTAACGCGCCAGGGCGTAGAAGCCCGGTCGAGTCGTGCCACCAGCTGCGGCATCGAGTGCTCTCAACAACTCGATCGCTCACAAGCCGTGCTTCCCGCCTTCGGGGAAGCACGTTTTCATTCCACCGCCCACACCCGCCACTGGCGCGACCCCCGCCCCGCGTCCGCGTGGTCTGCACAGGACCGCAAGCCCCACTCGGCCACGCGAAACCCTGCCCATACACCGGAGTATCCGCACATGAAGACCCTGACCGCCCGCTCCATCGCCATGCTCGCCGCGGGCGCAGCCCACGCCGACGTGTTCAACCTCGGCCCGGGCCTGACGGAACCTCTCCCGTCGCGCCGGCTTCCCCGTCGGCCCGTGGAACCTCAATGCCAACCAGGATGGCCTGGCCGTCCGCGTCAACGGTAGCTTCGTGCCCGCGCCCGCCACGCTCGCCATGCTGGGCCTGGGCGGCCTGGTCGGCGCCCGCCGTCGCCGGGCCTGATCACCTCGCCCAAGCCTCGCTCGCGGCCAAACGCCGCCCGAACCCAACGGACGCACTGCACGCGGGGCGAAACCCCCGCGCGTCCACTTCGGCGCAATCGGCCTTCCACAGGTTTCATCCGAACTCGTGATGGAACTCGGGCGTCGTCGTGCCACCGATCGCTGCGTTGAGCGATGGGTGCCTCGGTCACAACCGGCCAACCCGCACCGATCGTGCGGAGCCACCATCGGTGGCACGCCCGAGTCGTCACCACGATCCGTATCCGTCACGCCCTGGGGAAGCCCGATCCCGATGGTGCATCTGCGCCGCCATCCCTTCGGGCGTGATTCACGGTGAAGGGCCCCTGCTTCCGGGCAAACGCTCAGGCAGCCTTCGGCGCAGGTTGAAACACGGGCAGTGAGAACGAGAACGTTGAGCCGTGCCCCACACGCGTCTTGACCTCGATCGTGGTCCCGAGCAGCCTGGCCGCCTGTGAGGCAATCGCCAGGCCTAGACCGAAGCCGCGCTCGTCGTCAAACGCCCCTTCGCCCGGCTGGGGCTCTACTCCGAAAGCGTTGAAGAGGCGGTCCAGCTGCTCCTTGGGGATGCCCGGACCATCATCGACCACGGAAACGGACCATCGATCCTTGCCCTGCTCGTGCTGGCGCTCGGCCTCGATTCGCACCGTCCCGCGCATCTCCGCGTCCACCTCTCTGGCCGAGTGCCTCACCGCGTTGCCGACGAGGTTCTGGAGAATGATCGTGAGCAGGTCGGCGTGGGTGTCGGCCGTGGCGTGCGGATCGATGTCGTCCTCGAACTCCTTGACCGTGAGCTCGCCGAGTTTGGGCATCGAGAACAAGCTTCGCCCGCGCCACGCAGCCAGAATCCTCCCGGACTGAGCGCGCATGGTCCGGGCCACCTCCGGAGAGGGCCGGTAGGCCGGCTGGTCGGGTGGGGAGGCCAAGAGCGCCGGGTCAGACGGGGCTTCGGGCTTCGGAGGCAAAGGCATTCCTGTTGGTCGACTGCCCGGGAGGCACGGCCGTCAAAGCCTTCATCCCCGAAAGCCCGCACTCGGCACCTTCAAGTGTGCCCCGGCGACATCGGAGCCTCGCAAAAACGACGAAAGTCCCGGCAACGCCGAGACTTCCGTAAACGAGGCGGACGGGACTCGAACCCGCAACCACCGGATCGACAGTCCGGTACTCTAACCAATTGAGCTACCACCCC
>CAZHKB010000456.1:0-2376 GCA_964533405.1 uncultured Phycisphaeraceae bacterium
ATTCCACCCCCATTTGGCCCAGCCCGCCCGCCTCGACCCCTCGCTGCACTTCCGCCACGCCTCCTTGCGTGCGAACATCGCGTGGCTCGACGCCCATGTTTCGACCGAGACCCTCACCCACTCGTGGTCCAGCGGCCTGTACCTCCCCGACCCCCGCCCGCTCGCCATCGGCTGGTTCGGGCAGGCCGACGACAACTCGGCCTTCGACTACCGTTGACCGCCTCCCGCCTCCTCGCTGGGTCACTCTCCAAGTTCAACGCTCCTCCCATGGTTACCCGCTGCATCTGCCACGACGTCACCTTCGCGGAACTCCGCGGCCTGGCCGACCGCACAGGCGCGGACCTGACGGAACTGTCCCGCCGCACCGGGTGCGGCACGGGCTGCGGGTGCTGCATCCCCTACATCCGCCTGATGCTCCGGACCCGGCAGACCCACTTTCCGGTTCTCTCTGCCGCGGCGTTCGCGAAACTGCTCGAGGCACCGTTGGCCCCGAGGGAGTTTGCCCTACCCGGGGCTCGTTCGGGCGTTCAGACGCCGCCCACGGCCCATTCTGTACCCACTCGACCCGCCCCGGCTGACGCCTAGAATCTCGACCCCGCAGTCGGCCGGGTTCCAAGTCGGGCCACGCCCGCCCCGAATCCGACGCGAGACGCCCGAAACCGGGCAAGGACCGCCATGTACGCCATTATCGAAGAGTCCGGCAGCCAGCGCCGCGTCGCTGCGGGCGATCAGATCTACATCGACCTGGTCAACGAGGGCAACGCCGCCGTGGGCTCGACCATCACGTTCGACAAGGTTCTGCTGGTCGGCGAGCCGGGCGGCACCGCCCGCGTCGGCAAGCCCTACGTCGCGGGCGCCAAGGTCACCGCCGAGGTGCTCGAGCCCCTGGTCAAGGGCGACAAGATCGTCATCTGGAAGCACCGCCCCAAGAAGACCTTCCGCAAGAAGCAGGGCCACCGCCAGCCTTACACCGCGATCAAGATCACGGCGATCAACGGCTGATCACGGCCGCGGGCGTAGGCACGCGGAGTCGGGTTCTTCGGGCACTCGAGGTCCCGGGCACTCGAGGTCCATTGAAGCAACCAGATCCACCGCGACCTTCCGGTCGCGGCTCGGCTATCCCTCAATCTGCATCTCATCCCGCAGCACTGTGGGCCTTGAGTCCGGCCCTTGCGTCTCAAACACCGCCCGCAGCAGCAGGCGTTCGGGCGTGCCCTGGTCGCCTTGGGCCGCCAGACGCCGCGCCATCGCCTCGGCCCAGCCCGGCAATCCGCCGAGTTGCAGCCGATACGACCGCGTGGCCGGATCAAACAGCGCGGCGTTCAATTCGAGATCGCGCAGGTCCAGGTCCCACGACAACTCCTGGCTTTGCAGGTCCGGGCGGGCCGCTTCGACGGGTCGGTAGAGCTCGAGTCGGAGCAAACCCTTGGCCTTGGTGGTGTCGCCCCAGCGGTCCTTGAGTTCGACGTGGCAGATCAGGCGGACGACCCCCTCGGGGTCCACGTCCAGGTGGGTGAGCGGGTGGACCTGGAGGCGGACCGGGGCGAAAGGCAGCAGCGACGCGCTGGTCACGTCCGGCAGCCCGGCATCGGGCGACGTGGAGCAGCCGGCGATGGCCACGAGCGCGGCGACGAGGATCGGCATGGCCAGGCGCGGGCGGGGCATGGGGCGAGTGTAGAGGATTCGATCACGCAACGAGCCCCGGGCACGAGCCGGGGGTAAGCCCAATGCGTCCCAGGTCCGTGTCGCTTCCGATGCGATGAGCCGCGTGGTCAGCGGTGGAACCCCGGGCCCGCGCCGCGGGGCTCGTCTCTGATTCACTTCGACGGCGCGACCAACCGGGCCAGCGTCTCCATGTCCGGGACTTCGAGCTCGGGTGCTGCTTTGTTCGGCGGGGTCGCACCTGGACGCCCCGCTTGGCGGTTGACCCAGACGGTCCTGAGCCCCATCTCGCGGGCCGGGGCGATGTCGTGGTAGAGGCTCTGGGCGACATGAACCACCTGACCGGTCTCAAGTCCGAGCCGTCGCAACGCCTCACGGAAGTGGGCTTTGCGAGGCTTGTACGACCCGACCTGCTGGGCCGTCACAACCTGGTCCAGCGCGACGCCGAGTCTGGGACGGCTCATCACGAACAGGTCGTCGTCAATGTTGCTCACGATGCAGAGGCGAAACCTGGTCTTGAGGGCCGCCAGCGAGGCCGCCGTGTCCGCGAACGCCGGCCAGGCCCTGATCGACTCCGCCAGCGCGTCCGGCTCGCGGATTGGCGTGTTGAACACCTCGCCCATCCGACCCAGCACGTCCCGCAGTACGACGCGGTACGAGCGATACTGACCCCGCTCGCCCCTCGCCTCAAGCCACGCGAACAGGTTCAGCAGG
>CAZHKB010000457.1:0-2364 GCA_964533405.1 uncultured Phycisphaeraceae bacterium
GACCGCTGGACCCTTGCTCGACCTCTGGCGCGGTCGGCTCGGTTGATGCGGGATGCCATCCCCGATCTACCGATCCAGCCGGTACAACTCCAAATCCGGGTTCTCTCGCCCCACGATGCGGTCCACGATCAGGTCGGCCGCGATGCTTGACATGGTGATCCCGTTGCCGCCAAAGCCAAGGGCGTACAGCAGGCGCGGATCGCCCCGCGCCGGGCCGATGTATCCCAGCCCGTCGGGCGTGGTGGCAAACGCTCCGGCCCAGGCGTGCGTGACCTCCACCTTGACGCCCGGCACGATGCCGGCGAACTTCTCGACCAGTCGCTTGGCCTTGGGCGGGATCAGCGCGTCGCGCGCGACGGGATCGGTGAACTCCTCGTCCTCGCCGCCGATGAGCAGCCGATCCCCGTCCCAGCGGGCGTAAAGATACGGGTCGGCGTCCTCCCAGAGAATGCATCCTGGGAGTCGGTGCGCGCCGGCGGGGATCGGGGCCGTCGCGATCGCCCAGGTCGAGTCGAGGTCGACCATGTGGTTGGGCAGGCGCGTGGCGGCCTCATAGCCGGTGGCGTCGACCACGAAGCCGCAGCGCACGCTCGGGCCGCTGCGGGTGATGAGCACGCGGCGGTCGGCCATTGGCTCGATCGCGGTCACCTCGGTGGGTGCGTGCAGGCGCGCCCCCCCGGTGATCGCCCGTCGGAGCAGCGCTCGGCAGAGCGCGGTGGGATCGGTCTGGGCCGCGTCGAGCGAGAGGATCGCGGCCGGGGCCGAGACGCCGAACTCCCGCTGCAGCCGCCCGCAGGCAATCCACTCCACCCGGAGCCCCGCGTCATGGCGGGCGTCGAGCTCGCGTCGCAGATCGCCGATCCGGGCGGGCTGAGTCGCCAGAAACAGGGATCGCACGCGCTGGAACTCGACGCCCAGGTGCGCGCACCGGGCTCCGAGCGAGTCCAGAGCCTCGACGCCGATCTGGAACGCCCGCCGGGCCGACTGGGTGCCGATCTCATCGACGAGTTCCCGAAGCGGCACGTCCAGATCGTACTGGAGCAGGGCGGTGCTGGCGGCCGTGGAGCCCTCGCCCGGGATGGCCTTTTCCAGCACGATCACGGAGAATCCCTTGCGGACCAGGGCGTCGGCCACCAGCGCGCCGGTGATCCCCGCTCCGATCACGCCCACATCGCACTCGGCGTCTGCCTCGAGCGGACAGGTCGCGAGCGGCGGCGGGGTACGAACGAGCCAGTATGGGGTGCCGTCGTGCAGGTCCATGCGGCCTCCAGTTGCCGGTCGCCGCCCCACGCGGGGCGCCCGCCGGGTAGCCGGGTGAAGGGTGACGGATGGAATGAGGGGTCCATGAGATCGGGGTGAGGCGGCGCCCGTGGTGGATCAATGCGAGGGGTGAGCCTCTACAATCCGGGCGTGCCCAACACCAGCGACGCCAAGCCCGTCATCAGCCTCCGCAACGTCGTCAAGCGGTTCGGCGGCCAGACCGTCCTGGACGGCATCACCTTCGACGTTTTCCCCGGCGAGACCATGGTCGTCATGGGCGGGTCGGGCTCGGGCAAGTCCACGACGCTGCGGTGCATGATCGGCACGTTCAGGCCGGATGAGGGCGAGATCCACCTCTTCGGCCAGAACATCTGCGGGCTGCGCGAGTCGGCGATGAACGAGGTCCGCAAGAAGTTCGGCATCCTGTTCCAGTCCGGCGCGCTCTTCAACTCCATGACCATCTACGACAACGTGGCGCTACCCATCCGCGAGCACACGGACCTGGACCCGGACATCATCGACATCCAGGTCCAGATCAAGCTCGAGCTGGTGGGGCTGCGCGAGGCCGCGAGCAAGTTCCCCAGCGAGATCTCCGGCGGCATGAAGAAGCGTGCGGGCCTGGCCCGGGCCCTGGCGCTGGACCCCAAGGTGCTGTTCTATGACGAGCCATCGGCGGGGCTCGACCCCGTGACCAGCGCCCAGATCGACACGCTGATCGTCGACCTCTCGAAGAAGCTGGGCGTGACCAGCGTGGTGGTGACGCACGAGATGGACTCGGCGTTCACGATCGCCGACCGCATGGCGATGCTCGACAAGGGGCGGATGCTGACGGTGCAGCCGCGGGCGTGGTATGACAGGCTGAGGAAGACGACGGCGGAGGAGGCGGCCCCGTTGCCAGAGGATGAGCGTTTGATCCGGCAGTTTTTGCGGGGTGAGCCCGAGGGACCGATCACGCAGCGTAAGGCGTCGGCGTCGGACTTTGCGGAGGCGTTGTTCGGCAAGGGGTTCGAGCCGGTCAATCCGAGGGACACGCCCAGTATCCAGCCCAGCCGGTGAGTGCGCCGCGCGCGGCTCGCGAGCTGCAATCGCGTCGCAAGTGTTAGA
>CAZHKB010000458.1:0-2355 GCA_964533405.1 uncultured Phycisphaeraceae bacterium
GGGTGTGCTGCGTGTGGAGGTCACGCCGGACACGGATTCGTACAGGGGTCCGGCGGGTGTGGTGAGGGATGCGATGGCTGATTTGCCGGAGGATTGCGAGTTTCTGGTGTGCGAGGCGGGGCGGTACATCGCGGGCGGGCTGGGTGAGTTGCTGGAGTGCCACCGGCAAGGTGGAGCGGATGTGACGATCGCGCGTGAATCCAGCGGCGCGCCGGCCGGGGTGCTGATCGTCTCGCGGGCGACGCTGAGCCACGTCGCGGAGCGTGGCTTCGTGGACCTGAAGGAACAGTGGCTGGGAAAGATCATCGGCCACGGGGCGAAGGTGCTGGTGTGCGACCTGCCGGTCGGGGCGGCGCTGACGATCCGGACACGACTGGACCTGCTGCAGGCGGCGCGTGTGGAAGCGGGCGCTTCGGGCGGGCCACAGACGCGGGATGGGGCGGATGTGAGCGCCAAGGCCCGTCTGGCCCGGCGTGTGCAGGCCGGTTGGGCGATCTCGCCGCGGGCGAGGGTGAGTCCGTCGGCGGTGGTGGCGCGATCAATCGTGATGGAGGGAGCGGTGATTGGAGACGATGCAGTGGTGTCATCGAGCCTGGTGATGCCCGGGGCGGTGGTCGCGCCCGGGAGTCTGGTGATGGATCGGGTGGTGACATAAGGTTCTCGGGCGTTCGCGTGACCGCCCGATATTGGCAACGTCCGAGAAGTGAGGCTGCATGCCGCGGGCGGCGAACTGGAGATTCCAGGACGGGGTGATGCTGGCGGGGCTGATTGTCCTGGCGGTGGCCGCCGCGCTGCCGGCGTGGCAGGAGATCATGGGGACGGCGACGCGGAACCCGGAGCAGTCGCACATCCTGCTGGCGTTGCCGCTGGTGCTGTGGCTGGGGTGGTTGAGGCGTCAGCGTGTGCGGAAGAACGGGCCGGTGTGGTCGCTGTGGGGAGCGGTAGCGGTCGCGGCTGGGGCGGGGTTGTATTTCGCCGGGCCGCGGGTGAATCTGGACCTGCTGTGGCACTTGGGTGCGGTGTTGATGCTTGCGGGCGCGGTGTTGAGCGTGGTTGGGCCACGGTTCGCGGCTGCGTTCTTCCCGTCGTTCATCGGTCTGGTGTTCCTGCTGCCGATCCCCGGAACGATCCGGCACGAGATCGCGGTGCCGCTCCAGGAGATTTCGGCGCGGGTTGGCGAGTTTGCGCTGGACACGTTTGGGGTGCCGGTTGAGCGAACGGGCAGCACGCTGACGGTCAATGGGGTGCTGGTGGAAATCGCGGAGGCGTGCAACGGGATGCGGATGGTCTCGGCGCTGGCGTTGGTGTCGTTCGCGTTCATCTTCTCGGTGCCAATGAGCAACCGGATTCGGGTGCTGATCCTGGCGGTGAGCCCGGTGGTGGCGTTGCTGGTCAATATTTTGAGGCTGATTCCGACGGTGCTGTTCTTCGGGTACGCCGACGCAGGGGTGGCGGACACGTTCCACGACATCTCGGGGTGGCTGGGGCTGGTGGCGGCGTTCGGGCTGCTGTGGGCGTTCCTAGGGCTGCTGAGGTGGCTTGAGGTGCCGATCACGCCTTACGCGGTGGGAGGGGCGGCCTGATGCTGGAAGACTTCGAACCCAAGGCTGTTCCGCGTCGCAAGGGTCGTGGACCCGGGCTGTTTGGTCCCTGGGCAACGGGGCTGATCCTTGCGTGCGCGCTGGGTGCGTCGATGGCGATGCGTGAGCGTGTGCCGGATGTGGCGCCGTACTTTGATCGAGTCGCGACGACGATCCGGGCGATGCCGTATTCGGTGGGGTCGTGGGTGGGGCGGGATGCGGAGGTGGTGGCGGCGGCGCGGGAGCTGTTGAAGCCCAACGAGATCCTGCAGCGTCGGTACACGCGGCTGGAGGATGGGATGTGGTTCGACGTGATCGTGGTCCACTGCGGGGACGTGCGGGACATGGAGGGGCACTACCCGCCGGTGTGCTACCGAGCCGCGGGCTGGGACGTGGCGGAGGGTGAGGCGGCCACGGCGCTGCTGGACGGGCAGAGCATTCCGGCCACGGAGTATGAGGTGACGTTCCGGCACAGCCGGGCGGTGGGACCGATGCGGATCGTGAACTTCTTTGCGATGCCCGGGCGCGGGGCGCAGTTTGCGCGTGACATGGGCGCGTTGAACGAGGTGGCGCGTTCGAGCGCCAAGGCGCAGATGGGCGTGGCGCAGATCCAGGTGCTGACGCCTGTGGCGATGGACCCCGCGACGCGACAGGAACTGATGCCCGCGGTATGGGCGATGCTCGAGCCGGTGATCCAGGAGGTTGTGAGGGGCCCCGATGCAGACGTATGACGCGAACAACCCGGACCACAACCTGCTGTCGGGGGGGATGGGCG
>CAZHKB010000459.1:0-2355 GCA_964533405.1 uncultured Phycisphaeraceae bacterium
GCGGGGGTCGGGCGGGTTGACGACCCGCCGAGGCGATGGCTTCGTCCCACGGTTGAGGGGAGATTCACCCGCTCTCTGGTTGGGCGGTGCCCGACTGCTCGCGCAGTCGGCTCTGCTGGGGTGGGGCGGGTCAGTTCCCGGGCCAGCCGGCGCGGAGGAACTTGCCGTGGTTGTGGAACAGTTCTCCGTCGGCGGTGATGGAGCCGCCCTGGCGAAGTTCGCAGACCATGTCCCAGTGCAGGCCCGACTGGTTGTTGTTTCCGGATTCGGGGTAGCCCGCGCCGACGGCGGCGTGGAAGGTGCCGCCGATCTTCTCATCGAAGAGGGTGTTCTTGGAGAAGTCCCTGATGGCGTAGTTGGTGCCGATGGCGATCTCGCCCAGGTTGCGGGCGCCCGGGTCCTGGTCGAGCATGGCGAGGAGGAACGATTCGTTCTTTTTGGCGGAGGCGTCGACGACGCGGCCGGCCTTGAACTGGAGGCGGATGCCCTCGACCTCGCGGCCCTGGTAGACGCCCGGGAAGGTGTAGTTGACGTGGCCTTCGACGCCCCGGGGGCCGGCGAAGACCTCGCCATCGGGGAAGTTCTCGTGCCCGCCGCAGTTGATCCAGTTGGAGCCGGCGACGTTGACACGCAGGTCGGTGCCGTCGTGCCCGTCCGGGCCGGTGTGTGGGGGGACTCGGAAGTGGACTTCCTTCTTGGTGTTAAGCCAGTCGCAGACCTGTTTCTGGGACTCGTAGATCTTCGTCCAGGCGGCGACGGGGTCGGGCAGGTGGAGGAGGCAGGCGCGGAAGACGAAGTCCTCGTACTCGGGGAGGCTCATCTCGGCGTCTTGCGCGCTGGCGAGGGTTGGGTACTGCGTGCCGACCCATCGATGCTTGCCCTCGGCGGCGCGGGCGAGGTAGCCGGTCATGACGGGCTTGCGGGCCTGGCCTCGCAGTGCGAGTCGCTGGGGGTCGGCGCGGCTCATGGACTTGGTGTTGACATCGGCCCAGAGGCCGAAGTGGACGTCGACCAGTTGCATGCGGTGCATGTCGAGGGGGCTGACGAAGGAGAGTTGGTCGGGCGACCCGTGGCGGACGAGGGTCTCTTCGAGTTCGGTGGAGCGGGCGACGAAGACGCAGTTGCCGCCGGCCTTGACGACGCCCTCGTACACCGCGGCGATGAGCGGCATGGCGATGGGGTCGGCGCGGATCTCGACCAGGTCGCCTTTTTTGACGCGCGTGGAGTAGCGGACGAGGACGTCGGCGAGTTTGTCGAGGCGTTGGTCGCGCATGCGGGGCTCCGTGGGGCGGAGTGTATGGAGAGGGTGAAAGGGCGGAAACCGAAGAGACGGAGAGCCGACGTGTGGCCGAAGCGTCGTTTGGAGGGCGACGGGTGGAGGGCGACGGGTGGAGGGCGACGGGCTTTCCCGCCCATTGAGGATCGGCGCGTCGGCCTGATCTTGAAGCAACTCCCGTTGGTGTGCCCGTGGCCGGCGGGGATCCGCTGCATCCCGGTGCCCCCGCCGCTCTCGGGCGTGGGTCGAGAGTCGCGCCCCCCTCAGCCTTGCGTTGACCGGGCTGCATCCCGGGGCGGGCGTGGTGTTTACACTTGGGGTGGACGGTGGTTCACCCAAACCCGCACCCTCGCACTCAGGAAACGCCATGTCATCGACTCGCCACACGATCGTCACAGCCCTGGTTGGCTCGGGGCTGGTTCTGGCCGCCGGTTCGGCGCTGCTCGCTCCCACCGCTCCGGCCCGGCTGGCCTTGGCTCCCGCGCCGGTGTCGCCGACCGTGGCGACGTGCGACACGCTGCTCGTGGTGGAGGCGATGTTCGGACGGGCCGAGCTCGACACGGTGCGCCGGGCCCTGGCTGAGGAACTCAACGCGACTCTGACGGCCAAGGAGACGGAGGTGCAGGCGTCGGAGGCCCAGCTGCGTCAGTTGGCGGAGGTCTCGCGGGTGCGGTGGCAGTCGTTGCCGGACGGGGACCCGGAGAAGGCGGCCATCGAGGCGTCGTACTCCACCAACCAGGAGTTCCACAACCAACGGGTGCAGCAGTTCGAGGCCATGCGCGGCGAGTCGCAGACGCGGTTCGATACGCTGCGGTCGGGGCAGCTCCGGGAGTGCTACGCGGCGGTGAAGGCCGTGATCGAGGCGGTGGCGGCCCGGGAGGGGTACACGCACGTGCTGAACCACTCGACCAACCAGCAGCAGTTTGACCTGGTGGGGTTTGACCTGCTGCTGCAGGGGATCCGGGACCGGCCGATGGCGGTGGCGCCAACGGGCTCGGACCTGACCGACCTGGTGCTGGCGGAGCTGGGGGTGGAGAGGCCCGTGGTGAATCCCGACGGGTCGGTGGGTGGGATGCCGG
>CAZHKB010000460.1:0-2353 GCA_964533405.1 uncultured Phycisphaeraceae bacterium
GCCTGGATCGCCAATAAAGCTAGACCGGCAACACCGGCGAGCAAGGCCACGGGGACGAGCGGGGGGATGGGCATGGGCGGCTCCCGGGGGCGGCGGCGACCCCCGAGCATACGTTACGACGCGACCGCCCCGAAGGCCGCAGGCGTGGTCATGGTTGTGAGCCACGCCGCGATCGTGGGCGTGCCTGAGCCCCCTCATCCCACACTCCCGCTTCGAGGCCGCCGCTCGGCTTGCCGGGCTTGGCGTTCCAGCTGACAACCCCGGGTGCCCAAGGCTACCCTCCGCCCATGCCCACCGAATCAACCGAAGGCGTCGTGTCTTGCCCCAAGTGCCATGTCAAGATGGACCGCGTGGATGCCAAGGGCGTCGTGGTTGATCGCTGCGTGAAGTGCGGGGGGCTGTGGCTGGATCAGGGCGAACTCGACGGCCTGATGAAGTCCAAGGGCGGGGTCAAGCAGGTGATCGCGGGGCTGGACTCGGGGGCGGCCACCGAGCCGACTGCCAAGCGGCATGTGCTGAGCAACGTGCGCTGCCCGCGGGATACGAGTCGTCTCATCCAGATGGTGGACCTGAAACAGACGCACATCCAGTATGAGGCGTGTACGGTGTGCGGGGGCATCTTCATGGACAGCGGCGAACTGAGGGATCTGTCGCAGTTCACGCTGAGGGAGAAGCTGGGGGGGCTGTTCGGGAAGCGGTGAAAGGCGGGCGTGCGCGCGAGGGCGATCATTGAGGCGTTTAAGCTCGACGCCGACCGCGCGCTGCTTGCCCTCCCGTGATCGATGGGCCTACCGCGTGGGCGTCGCCGGCACGGCGGCCTTGGTCTCCACGATCGGCGCCCGCTCGATCTCGCTCGCCACGCGGTCGTCTTCGCGGGTGATGCGGGCGCCCAGTAGGCCCAAGCGTTCGTCGAGTTTCTCGTAGCCGCGGTCGAGGTGGTAGACGCGGTTGACGGTGGTGGTTCCGGTGGCGGCCAGGCCCGCGAGCACCAGGCCGGCCGAGGCGCGGAGGTCGCTGGCCATGACCGGGGCGCCGATGAGTTTGTGGACGCCGCTGACGATCGCCGTGGCGCCCGCGCGGTTGACCTGGGCGCCCATCCGGGTCAGTTCGGCCACATGCAGGAATCGCTCGGGGAAGATCTTCTCGGTGACCACGGAGTTGCCGCTGCTCAGGCAGAGCGTCGTGAGGAACTGGGCTTGCAGGTCGGTCGGGAAGCCGGGGTGCGGCTGGGTGGTGATCTCAACGGGTTTGATCGGCCCGCCGCGGCGGACGCGGCAGGTCGCGTGCATCATGTCGGGCGGACCCTTGCCGGTCGCGGGTCGCGGCTCGACCAGCACGCCCATCGCCGCCAGCCGATCGGTGGCCGCCATGAGCGCGTCCAGCGGGCAGTTCTCGATGGTGATGTCGCCGTCGGTGATGGCCGCGGCACACATGATGGTGCCGGCCTCGATGCGGTCGGGGATGATGGCGTGCTCGGCGCCGCCCAGCGACTCGACGCCCTGGATCGTGATTCGCGGCGAGCCCGCGCCGGTGATCTTGCCGCCCATCCGGTTGAGGAGCAGGGCCAGGTCGACGATCTCGGGCTCGCAGGCCGCGGACTCGATGATGGTGGTGCCGCGGGCCAGGGTGGCGGCGGACATGACGTTGGCGGTGCCCAGCACGGTCGAGCCGAACGGCCCGCCGAGGAAGATGGTTGCGCCCTGCAGGCGGCCCGAGGGCGGGACGGTCGCGGTGATGTCGCCGCCGTCCAGGTTGATCCGCGCGCCCAGAGCCTCGAGGCCTCGCAGGTGGAGGTCGACCGGGCGGTCGCCGATGGCGCAGCCGCCGGGCATGGAGACGCGGGCGTGGCCACGCTTGGCGAGCATGGGCCCCAGGACACAGATGCCGGCCCGCATGGTCCGGACGATGTCGTAGCGGGCGTGGCTGCAGGACTGGTCGTTGACCCGCACCGTGACCGAGCGCGGGGAGCCGATCGACTCGGAGACCTTCTCGCAGCCCAGTTCGCCCAGGAGGCGGAACATGTTGCCGATATCGGCCAAGTCGGGGATGTCGCGCAGGGTGACGGGGTGGTCGGTGAGCAGGGCGGCGGCCAGGAGCGGCAGGGCCGCGTTCTTGGACCCGTTGACCCGGATGGTGCCCTCGAGCCGAGTTCCGCCGCGAATGACAAATCGGTCCACTGAGCGCCTCCGTGCTGGCCCCCCCATCGGCGCGACGCGGGCGCAAACCGGACGGGGCCGGGTGCTAACGTCGGCCCGACCAGAGATCGGGCATGAGAAGCGGGAGCGAGGCTAGTGGCGTGGGCGGCAACCGTCGGGAATCGACGGGAAGCGACAGGGATGGGGATGGGGTGGGG
>CAZHKB010000461.1:0-2346 GCA_964533405.1 uncultured Phycisphaeraceae bacterium
ATGTCGTTGTGGACCTTGTTGAGGATGAGGCGGACGGACTCGTAGCCCCAGTCGTAGTAGGGCTGGCCGACGAGGGCCTGGACTTGGCCGGCGATCATGTAGTTGAGGGGGAGTTCGAGGGGGTCCATGGAGACGACCTTGGCGTGCTCGTGGATGCCGTCGAGGGCGTTGTTGGTGTAGAGGGGCCAGCCGCCGACGAGGGCCCAGCCGGTGATCTGGGGGTTGGCGGTCTGGACCTGCTGCATTTTGGCGGCGGCCTCGCTGGCGGTCTCGCCGTGGTAGTAGACGTCGATGATGGAGATGGCGTCGTGTTTGGCGGCTTCTTCCTGGACGCCGGCGACGCGGGCCTGGAGGTTGGGGGCGGCCTGGTTGCCGGCGAGGACGGCGACGACACCTTCGCCGTTCAACTGGGCGGCGAGGAGTTCCATGACCTTGGCGCCGGCGGCGTGGTCGTCGACGCCGTAGTAGGCCATGCGGCGGCTCTCGGAGGCGTCGGAGTCGAAGGTGACGACGGTGACGCCGTTCTCGACGGCGTCGTTGATGGCTGGGGTGACGACGTTGGCGTCGGTGCAGGAGATGGCGATGCCGTCGACGCCCTGGCTGGAGAGCTGCTCGACGTACTGGGCCTGGGCCTGGGCGTCCTCGGAGTTGGGGGTCTTCCAGATGACTTCGACGTCGCAGTTCATCTCGGCGCCCAAGGCGCGGCCCGCGTCCATCGCGCCCTGGCGTGCGGCGAGGAAGACGGGGTTGCTGCTGCTCTTGGCGATGATGCCGATCTGGTAGCGGGGGCGGGCGCCGCCGGTGTTGTTGTTGCCGCCGGTGGACCCCGGGGTGTTTGTGGGGGCGGTGTTGTTGCCGCAGGCGGCGAGGAGGGTGGCAAGGGTGAGGAGTCCCGCGCCGAGGCTGAAGTTGAGGAAGTTCCTGCGTCCGCTGTTCATGGTCTATCCCTTTGAGAGCGGCCTGCGTCCGGGCGGGGCGCGCTGTGTCGAGTTGTGTGGGCGGGTCGGTTTGTGGGCGGCGTCCGTGCCGACCCGCCGATCAGCCCCGTTTGCCCTTGGAGAGTCCGCTCTTGGCCTGGTCGACGACGACGGCGAGGATGATGGCGGCTCCCATGACGATCTGATTGTAATCCTGTGGAATGCGGAGGATGACCATGCCTGAATCGATGAGCCGGACGAGGATGGCGCCCAGGATGGCGCCGATGGCGGTGCCTCGGCCTCCGGAGAGGGAGGCGCCGCCGATGACGGTGGCGGCGATGACCTGGAGTTCGTAGCCGCCGCCCGCGCCGGTTTCGGCCGCGCCGAAGTAGCCGATGTACATGGCCCCGCTGAGGCCGGCCAGGGCGCCGACGATGGTGTAGACGAGGATTTTGACGCGGCCAACGGGGACACCGGCGTAGCGGGCGGCGGTCTCGTTGCCGCCGATGGCGTAGGTGCGGCGGCCGAAGACGGTGCGGCTGAGGATGAACCAGCCGACCAGGGCGACGATGAGCATGAAGAAGATGGGCACGGGCTGGACGCCGGCGATGTCGGCGCGAAAGAAGCCGTCCTGGTAGGAGGGCGGGAAGCCGCCGACGGACTGCTCGCCCATGAGTTCTTTGGGGATGAGGATGGTGACGCCTCGGAGGGCGGCCATCATGCCCAGCGTGATGACGAAGGGGTGGACGCGGAGGCCGACGACCATGGAGCCGTTGGCGAGGCCGCACAGCCCGCCGACCAGGGTGCAGACCATGAGCCCGAGGGGTACGGCGAGGAACACGGAAGCGTCGGGCATCCATCCGGAGCGATGCGCGGGCAGCGTGGGCGTCGCGGCGACGAGCTGCCCCTGCATGGCGTTGAGCAGGACGGCCCCGCAGATGGCGGCCAGTGCGTAGATGCTGCCGACGGAGAGGTCGATGCCGCCGAGGATGATGACGGCGGTCATTCCGACGGCGATGACGGCAATAAACGAGGCGTCTTTGAGGACGAGGATGAGGTTGGCGGGGTCGAGGAAGGCGTTGACCTGGCGGGTGATGGAGAGGGAGCGTGTGCCATCCGAGGCGCCGGCTTCGCGGGGGCGGCTGCTGCTTTGGAGGTTTTGGGTGGAACCGTCGGCGCGGGTGATGGCGAGGGTGTAGGTGTCGCTGGTGCCGCTCACGAGGGTCGAGGTGAAGGTGTCGCCGGGGGCGAGGGGGAAGATGGTGCGCTGGGGTTTGGTACCGCCGCCAAGGGTGAGGGCGAGCATCATGAAGAGGATGACCAGGATGAGGCCGGACTCTTGCGCGCCCAGGAGGGAGCGCCACCAGGGGCGGGGCTTTGGAGGCGTTGCCTTGGGGCGCAGATCATCGGTTGTCGCGAGGGCGGGGGG
>CAZHKB010000462.1:0-2340 GCA_964533405.1 uncultured Phycisphaeraceae bacterium
TCTAATGGAGTTTCGCCGGTCTGGCCCGCAGTACGGCCCAAGGCGTTCACACTCGTGGAAGTGTTGCTGGTGATCGCCATCATCGCGATCCTCATTTCCCTCGTTCTCCCGAGCTTTGCTTCGCTCCGCGCCAAGGCGCAGAATCTTAAATCAACCGCGAACCTTCGGACTCACGCGCAGGTAGTCACGGCCTACACCGTTGACGGCCAGGACGTGTTTCCGTATCTGACGGACCCGCGTGCGACGCTCACGGTGCTGCGCGGGGGCGGCGAAACGATCGCGGTTCCGTACTTTACGCTGTTCGCCACATGGAATGTCGGACTGGCTGACGAGTATTACGGCGGCAACGCACGCCACGACTCGTTGACCACGCCGTGGGGCGCCAAGCCGTGGCCGTATACTCCCTATTTCTACGGCGATGTGTTTATCAGCCGACCGGCGTTCTGGGCATACGAAACTAGGCTTGCGGATGGGTCGCAACTGTCCGCGACGCGAGCCACCGAAGTCGCCTTTCCCAGTCAAAAAGGCCTCGTTTATGAGATGGGCTGGCACGCTAACATGACACCAAGTAGAGATCTGGGCGAGTCGAATGTGCGGTTCTCTGTCGTTGACGGTTCGGCCTCTGAGTTCCAACCGTCAGACCTTCACTCGCCTTATAAGTGTGGTTCACAACTACCGGCCCAGCAGCCGGCGACGGGTTGGGGGTATGGTCTGCCCGTGATGGCCACCTTCGGTGGAGTTCTCGGGAGAGACGTGAAGTAGCCGTTCGGCGGCGGCAGCGGGCGTGGTTCCCCAATCAGTGCCTCAGCGAATCCACCGAATAGTTCGGAGATTCCTTGGTGATCTGGATGTCGTGTGGGTGGTTCTCGATCACCGTCGCGCTGCTGACGCGGCAGAAGCGGGCGCTGGCCCGCAACTCTTCGATCGTGCGGCAGCCGCAGTAGCCCATGGCCGAGCGCAGCCCCCCGACCAGTTGGTACACAAAGTCGGCCAGCGAGCCTCGGTACGGGACCAGACCCTCGACGCCCTCGGGCACGAACTTCATGATCGCCTTGCCGTCCTGGCCGACCTTTTCGGCCTGTCGATAGCGGTCGGCGGAGCCGGCGTTCATCGCGCCCTCGGAGCCCATGCCGCGATATGACTTGTAGCGACGACCGTGGGAGATGACCGGCTCGCCTGGCGATTCATCGAGCCCGGCGAACAGCGAGCCCATCATGACGCAGTGGGCGCCGGCGACGAGTGCTTTGGGGATGTCGCCGGAGTGGCGGATGCCGCCGTCGGCGATGATGGGGATGTTGTGGTCGACCTCGGCGGCGCCGCGCACCGCTTCCATCACGGCCGTGATCTGGGGCATCCCGACGCCGGTGACGACGCGGGTGGTGCAGATGGATCCGGGGCCGATGCCAACCTTGATCGCGTCGGCGCCGGCGTCCGCCAGGTCGCGTGCGGCCTCGGCGGTGGCGACGTTGCCGGCGATGACGTCGATGTTATAACGCTTCTTGACCTCGCGGACGGTGCGGAGGACGTTCTCGGAGTGCCCGTGGGCGGTGTCGACGGTGATGACATCGACCTCGGCGGCGATGAGAGCCTCGATGCGGTCGTACTGGTCGACGCCGACGGCGGCGCCGCAGCGGAGGCGGCCTCGGGAGTCGGTGTTGGCCGCGGGGTACTGGCCCAGGCGGTCGATGTCGCGCATCGTGATGAGCCCGGCGAGGTGGAAGTTCTGATCGACCAGCAGGATTTTCTCGACCTTGTTGGCGTTGAGGATGACCTCGGCCTGAGCGAGTGTGGTGCCGGGGGGGGCGGTGATGAGGCCGGCCTTGGTCATGACGTCGCCGACGGTGGTCTTGGGGTCTTCAACGAACTTGAGGTCGCGGCGTGTGAGGATGCCCAGGACCTTGCCGCCGGCCTTGCCGATCATGCCGCGCGAGCCGCCGGCGGCGTTCTGGGTGACGGGGAAGCCGGAGACGCCGTACTGGCGCATGAGTTCGCGGGCGCGGGTGACGGTGTCGGTGGGTCCGAGTGTGAGGGGGTCGAAGATGATGCCGTTGGCCGAGCGTTTGACCTTGGCCACCTCGCGGGCCTGGAGTTCTGGGGAGAGGTTTTTGTGGATGATGCCGATGCCGCCTTGGGCCGCCAGCGCGATGGCGAGCGCGGACTCGGTGACGGTGTCCATGGGTGCGGAGACGAGGGGGATGTTGAGGCGGATGGTGCGGGTGAGGCGCGTGGACGTGTCGGCGTCCGCGGGCATGACGGCGGAGCGGCGCGGGATGAGCAGGACGTCATCGAAGGTGATCCCGTCCATGACGATTTTGCAGACGTGGCCGGGGTGGCTGGTGC
>CAZHKB010000463.1:0-2337 GCA_964533405.1 uncultured Phycisphaeraceae bacterium
GATCCGACCATGCGGCGATCTCCAGCGGGGACGCGGGCCGGGTTGCCGGCGTGCGAACCCCCGCGGCGCGGCGGGGCTCCCGGGTGAGAGCGTCCCGCGCGTCCATGCGGTCACGCCATTGTGCCATGGAACGGGGAGTTGCGCCAAGGCAAGGGGCGAGGGTGGTTGGCGGTTGTGGGCGCACGTTTGGCCCGGGTGGTGAACTTGAGGGTCGGTTGGGTCGATGCGCTGCGGGGATGGACTCCTCGGAGGTGCGCGATGCTGATGGCTTTCAAGATGGCGATGCTGATGGGGATGATGGCGGGCGGCGGGCCCGGGATTGGGGATGGCGGGCAGCCGGTGGGTGAGGTTGCGGAGGCAAGGCGGCCCGCGTTCTCGCTGGGGGCCGGCGATGCGCTGGGCGTGCAGATTCGCGTGAATGACGAGATTCTGGCGAGGCGATTGGGGTTTGAACGGGTTTGGTTTGCAGAGGCGGGCACCCCTGAGTAAGGGGGTTGCGGGGCGGCGGGCTCAGGCGGTGGGGCCAGGAGCGAGTTGTGGGACGAGGTGGGCGTGCGGTTTTCGGACGCTCGCATATGGGTGGGATTGAGAGTCCGGATTTGTGGCGAGTCGTGTGGCGTGGGTCACCTTTGTGCTGACGCTGGCGTGGATGTGGCCGGCGCGGAGATGCCGCGCGCGGAGCGCGGCGGAAGAGAGGGTGACATGGCTGCTCGCGCTGTTGGTCTGGGGCTTGGTGTGGTGATGCTGGCTGGCGTGGCGGGTGTCGCATCAGCGTCGCCGGTGAGCAGCAAGGACTTTTTTGCGGCGTATTCGCCGACGATCACCCGGTGGGAGGTCGATGGTGCGGGGGCGGCGGTGACGCTGCTGGAGGGCGGGACGCGGAGCCTGCCAGCGGGCGAGTATGCCAGCAGCGGGTTCAAGTTCAGCCAGGACATCGCGTGGGTGAACGACTCGTCGGCGGCGTTCAACGGGGCGCAGTTGATCGTGGGGTCTCTGCAGAACGCGATCCCGTCGAGCGCGTTCGACTCGTTCGACGTGCTGTTCGGGGACCCGACGGATGCGTTCGGGTTCGTGGTGGTGAACAACCAGAGCGCGACGACGGTGCCGTCGTTCACGGCCTTTGACGCGCAGAACAACGTGATCGAGACGGTGACGTGGGGCGCGGCCTTTCAGCAGGGGGTGCTTTCGGGGGCGCAGTACGGGTTCATGGGGATGTGGTCGCAGAATGCGAAGATCGCGCGGGTGAGCGTGGTGAAGCAGGCGGCGATTCTGGATGATTTCTACTTCGCGACGGTGCCGGGTCCGGGGGGGTTGGTGGTGATTGGTTGCGGCGCGGTGATGGCGGGCAGGCGGAGGCGGTAGGGCCCGCATCTGGCGGTGCGGGCGCCGTTCGCGACGAGCGGGAGGGCGATTGAATGGGGATTCGAGGTCTGGGCTGGTCCCGCAGCCCGAGACGTGCCGCGCCCGCCACGAGGAGAGTTGGGAGCCGCCAGCCCTCTTGGCGCAGCACTGGGAAAGGGGAGCTGCGGCTCCGCGGCTCTGAGTTGGGTCAGCGTCCCTTGCACCGCTGGCGGATCCGGCTGGCACAGTTGGTGCGGCGGTAGGCGACGACGGAGCCGAAACCGATGAGGGCCAGGGCGCCGGAGGATGGGGCGGCAACGATGACTTGGGCGCGAATCTCGCCGTCCGCAGAGTTGGGGGAGTACAGGTTGACATATGTGAGGCCGGCGCGGGAGCCCTCGACCCGGTCTGGGGTGAGAGGAGCGTTGCCCAGGGCGATGCCGCGTGGCTCGGGGGTGAGGATGATGTCGATGATGGAGTGGGCGGCCCGGGCGGGCGCGGCGTTGGCGTGCGGCGAGTCCCCGGGCGCGGGAGCCAAGACGCCCGTGAAGCGGCCTTGGCCGAAGTCTTCTTCGGCTTCCACGTCGAGTGGGAGGGTGGAGGGATCAGCGCGCGCGGGATGAACGCGAGGGGCGTCGTGGGTGGCGGTCGAGGCATCGAAAAGCACGATGTCGGCGTGTGCGGCGACTGCGGCCACGCAGAGGGTGGCCGCGCCCAGGGGATTGCGAACCATGTCGTCCTCCTTGCGCTCCGCCAAGGGGAAACGTACACGCGCGCGCGGATACCGCTTGTGAAATGCGGGTCATTCTGGGATTGGAAGTGCGCGGGCGCGCGGGAGGGAGCCACGGGGCGGACTCCCCCGGCCACCCATGACGGTTGAACGCTGCATCAGTGAGTCGGTGCGAGCGGTTGGGGAGATCGGGGCGGCGGGGGGCCGGGTGGTGGCCGATGGCTTTCTCGACCGGTTCAGTGGGAAACGAGCGGGCGTCCTTACCC
>CAZHKB010000464.1:0-2333 GCA_964533405.1 uncultured Phycisphaeraceae bacterium
CGCGGCGGCTTCCCGCTCACCGCATCGAAGTACCCCGCCCAGTCCTCAACCGCCGCGAAGTCCGCCGCACCAGGTTTCGTCCGGTTCTCAGCCATTGGGTCTTCCGAAGAGTGGACTCACCACAGACACGCAGAGAGCACAGAGGAAGGCAGGATACAGACGCAAGCCAACGCGAGGGCCGAAACGCGCTCCGCACCCACCGGGGAGGTCCAGCCACCTCACGCGGACCGCGAACGTCTCTCCTGTTTCTGTCTCCTCTGCGTACTCTGCGCCTCCGCGGTGAACTCTGGCTTCCTGTCCGAGCGATTGTTCTTCCAATGCCAACTCTATCCGACTTCGTCTCCCTCCTCGAACGCCATGGCGAACTCGTCCGCGTCACCGCCCGCGTCAGCCCCCTCCTCGAAATCCCCGCCATCGCCGACCGCCTCTCCAAGTGTCCCGCCCCCCATGCGCCCTCCGCCAGCGCACAGGCCACCGATCCCCGCTTCCACCACCTGGGCGGCCCCGCGGTCCTCTTCGAGAACGTCGAAGGCTCCGACATCCCCGTGCTCATCAACGCCTTTGGCTCCTATCGCCGCATGGAACTGGCCCTGGGCCGATCGTTCCAGGAGGTCGCCGACCAGATCGCCTCGCTCGTCAAGCCGCAGCCGCCTCGCTCGCTCGCCGAGGCCTGGTCCAAGGCCCGCGAGTTTCTGCCTCTGCTCAAGATCGCCCCCAAGCGCGGCAAGCGGGCCGCCCACCACGAAGTCATCCTCGAGGGCGATCAGATCGACGTCACTCGCCTGCCGCTGCTGCGTTGCTGGCCCCTTGACGGCGACCTGGCGTCCGTCGGCTGGCCCTCCGACATCAACGCGGGCGTCGAGGGCGTATGCACCGGCCCGGACTGGGACGCCAACCACCGGGGCCGCTACATCACCCTTGCCGGCATCCACACCATCCACGCCGATGACCGCGACAGCGGCAAGCCCGCCAGCCACAACATCGGCATGTACCGCGTCCAACTCCTCGGCCCGCGGCGCCTCGCCATGCACTGGCACATGCACCACGACGGCGCGAGCCACTGGCGCTCCTGGAAAAAGCTCGGCCAGCCCATGCCCGTCGCCATCGTGCTCGGCGGCGAAGCCATCCTCCCCTACGCCGCCACCGCGCCGCTGCCGCCCGGCATCTCCGAACTTCTCATGGCCGGCTTCCTCAATCAGCGAGGCATCCCCCTCGCCCGCGCCAAGACCGTCCCGCTCTGGGTCCCCGCCAATGCCGAGATCGTCATCGAGGGCTACGTAAGCCACGAGGCCGGGCACATCAACTTCACACCCCCTGCAACACCCGCCAGCAACCCGCGGCCCGATCTCCAGAACCAAGGACCAAGGACCAAGGACTCGCCCCCTGAGCACTCAGCACCCAGCACTCAGCACGCCCCCCCAGCCCCCGGCCCCGGCGCCGTCATCGAGGGCCCCTTCGGCGACCACACCGGGTTTTACTCACTCCCTGACCGCTACCCAATCGTCACTGTCACCGCCGTCACGATGCGTCGCAAGCCCATCTACCCCACCACCGTGGTCGGCCTGCCGCCGCAGGAGGATTACTTCCTGGGCAAGGCCACCGAGCGCATCATGCTCCCGCTGCTCAAGACGCTCATCCACGACATCGAGGACTACGACCTGCCTATGTTCGGCGCGTTCCACAACTGCGCGTTCATCAAGATCCGGAAGGCGTACCCGCTGCACGCACGGCGCGTGATGCACGCGATCTGGGGCGCGGGGCAGATGTCGTGGACCAAGTGCATTTTCGTCGTCGATCACGATGTGGATGTGCATGACACGATGGCCGTGCTTCGGGCCGCGGGTGAGTTCTGCGACCCCGCCCGCGATATCGAGGCCGTCCGTGGCCCGCTGGACATCCTCGACCACGCCGCGCCCTACCTCGGTGCAGGCACCAAGATCGGCTTCGACTGCACACCCAAGCGCGAGGGCGAACAGGTGGGAGGCTCGCTGAGCGCGCCGCGCCTGCCCGCGCGCGCGGCGGCCAGCGAAGCCCTGCTCACGCAGTGCCGGAGCATCCCGGGCGTTCTCGACGCCCACCAGCACGAACACGTGCCGGGATGGCTCTTTCTCAAGGCCGATCGGCAGCAAGATGATCCCGGCTTCGCGGGAGTCGGCAAGACCGCCATCCGCGCCCTGCCGCCGATCTGGAGACGCATGGCGGGCTTGCTCAAAGGCGGCGCGGCGTCGCTCCCCGCGTTCGCCATCGTGCTGGGGCAGGACGCCGACCTCTTCGATCTCGACGCCACCCTCTTCCGATGGCTCGCCAACTCCGACGCCGGGCGCGATGCGCTC
>CAZHKB010000465.1:0-2323 GCA_964533405.1 uncultured Phycisphaeraceae bacterium
CTAAGTCCCCAATTCCGCCCGAGGTGAACAGGCTGATTGCCGTCGGTCGAGACATCGTGCTGATTAAAGTCTACACTACCGTGGTCGGGGTTGCCGCACTCTGTAGATCGGGACGGACGGACTTTATCAGGTGCGCGGGCCGAGTTCAACGTGATTCGCCCCACCCACCCGCCTATCCTTCCACCCGCATCCCCGTCGCCCGGGCGTTCCCGGGCACCTTCCCACGACGGAGCCTCCATGAGCAAGTTCTCCAAGTTCACCCCCATCCAGAAGCCCACCGTCCTCAAGACCTCGGGCAAGGGCGTCCTCTTCGTCGACTACAAGGACGTCGAGAACCTGCGCCGGGCCATGAGCCCCAACGGTAAGATCTACAGCCAGAAGCGCCTGGGCACCACCACCCGCGAGCAGCACATGCTCGCTGGGGCCATCAAGCGGGCCCGCATGATGGGCCTGCTTCCCTACACCTCCGCCACGCTCTGATTCACCGGATCTGACCTCCAGCCGTGCCACCGGGCGTGGCTCCGCACGCCTGGTGCCGTTGCGCCCACATCGCGCGAGAGCACCCCAGATGCCGTCCGTCAACACCCGCGACTACTCCCCCCTCCTCGCCTCCGCTCGCGCCGCACGCCCCACAACTCGCGACGCCGCCATGCGGCTCGTCGTCGACCTCCTCTGGTCCGCCTTCGGCGACCCCGGCCCGCACACCCCAAACCGCGGCTACTCCTGGGTCGGCTTCTACACCCTTGGCCCCGCGCCAGACCAGATGACCCTGGCCGTCCGCCGCAACAAGCCCGCCTGCTCGCCCATCGGCCTGCACGGCATGTGCGGGCGCGGCTACCTGACCCGTCAGCCCATCCTCATCCCCGACGTCTCCACCCTGGGCGCCAACTACATCGCCTGCGACCCCAAGGACCGCAGCGAGATGGTCATCCCCTGCCTGAACGCCGATGGATCGTGCTGGGGTGTGCTCGACGCGGATTCGTGGGACTTGGCCGCATTCGGCGATGCCGACGTGGCGGGCGTGGCCCAACTGCTGTCGGTCACGGGCCTCTCCGCGGGGCCGCTCGCTCAGACGCTCCGGCTCTGATACGGAGACGGTGCCTCTCCAACCCGCCTCGGGCGCCTCCCCGCACAACGAGGCGGGCGGCGCCAGTCCCCGCACGAGTGACCCAAAGCGAGTTGGTCGCGTCCGCGCCACGCCCGCCCCGCCGCACCCAGATCTTCACACGGATCGATCCGATTAGGACTTGATAGGGGGTGGGGGGGGCGCTGTACGCTTGTCCAAGAGTTTCCGGGCGCAACTCGCGTGCGATTCTCGGAGCAACGCGCATGGCAAATCGGTCCCCTTCAATTACCCTTGCCCTCATGGTCGCGCTCGCGAGCATGGTGGTGGCCCCGACACGGACCGCCGCACAACCCAACATGCATCCCGGACCCGCATCGCGCTTCATGCCGCTCGAACATGTCGTGTTTCCGAGGGACCCTTCTGAGAGCCGTGCGCTGGCCCAGAAGATGCGTGCGGAAGGCTTCCTGGTTCTCTCGCGCGCCCCGATGAGCGGCATGATCATCGCCGCCGTGCCACTCGAAGGCATGGAGGAGATCATGTGCCAGTATGTGAAGGGCCGGCCCGAGGTGATGACCGCGGAGAGGAATGTGCGGGGCGAGATGCTCGGACGCCAGCCTGTCCCGAACTGCGCATACGTCAATCCGGTTGCAACCCCCTGCAATGCTGGCGATCCTGGACTCCCGTATCCGGACCTGCAACTCTCGGGGCCGGTCCCCGCTCCCGCCCCCGGGCATCCAAACGACCCGGCGTTCTTCCTGCAGTGGGGGCTGAAGAACACCGGGCAGGCGCTGATGGATCGATCACAGACCACGACGACGCCCGGTTTCAGCGGCATCTATTGGCCGATGCCAGCGGTGCCCGGGATCGACATCAACGCTTTGCCCGCGTGGAACTTCACGACGGGGAGTCCACTGATCACGGTTGCCGTGCTTGACAGCGGGACCGAGTACTGCAACCCGGACTTCGATCCCGCACGGTTTCTCTATCCCGACATGGCGTTGACGTGCATCGGAAACGAGCTGCCGATCTCTTATCCATGCTGTACGGCTTCCTCATCCGAAGAGAGTTGTATTTTCGGGCCGGCTCGGGATAATGTAGGACATGGAACGATTGTGGCATCGATCATCGCTGGGACGGTGAACAACAACGTCGGCATCGCGGGCATCGATCAGCAGTGCCGAATCCTGTCGGCACGGGTGTTTGGAGCAAACCATACACATCAGAACAACTTCACAACCGCGAATGCCGCCAGGCTAG
>CAZHKB010000466.1:0-2321 GCA_964533405.1 uncultured Phycisphaeraceae bacterium
TTTAGACACAACGACCCGCCGAGCATACCGCACACCTTGCAGTCGCGTTCGTAGATGGCGCGCTAACTCAGGGATTGCCTACCTCCCCACCGCGCCCATCGTCAGACTCACCGGGACGAAGGTGGGTCGGACTGTGGCCTCGAACTTCGGCATGTTGCCCGAGGGGGTGGTCGATCGCTGGCGCGATCGGCTCCAGGGGTGATGGCGCGGACGACGAGGTTGTTGCCGATGGCCAGTATAGAGCCGATCGCGCGAGCGATCGGGAGGTGGGGGAGAGGTGGGGTCGATCGCTTGTGCGAGGGGCTCGCTTGATGGGATCGATTGCTTGCGCAATCGGCTCCATCCGAGGTTGATCGCTGGCGCGATCGGCTCTAGTGGTTGGGGAGGTCGGGGCCCTGGCCTTCGAGGGTGTAGCGGATGGCGGCGTCGAGGGCTGGTTGGTCAAAGAGGTGGCGGGTGCTGCCTTCACGGGTCCAGAGGCGGGCGTTGGGAGAGGCGAGGTTGGCTTCGCGGAGGCGGCGGGTGGACCATGTCTTGAGTTGGCCCATGACCACTTCGGGGGCGTGGTCCGGGGCGGAGAGGACGCAGTGGATGTGGTTGGAGCGTATGTTGAGGGCGAGGATTTGCCAGCGGCGGAGGCGGCAGTGGTCCTCGATCGCGGCTTGCACGATTGGGCGGGATTGGTCGGTCAAGAGGAAGGGAGTGTCGCGGAGCTTGTGTTGAGCGGTGGCGAGGCGCGATGTCGAAGGGGCGATGAGCGGAGACTTGTAGGCGTTGTGGGTGTCGTCGACCGAGCCTCGATTGTCGCCATGGAGCCAGGTGCCGTAGCAGGTCCAGGTGAGGAAGTAGGCGAGGGGGGAGGGCACGGGGAGAGTATACCAGGGGGTCGATTGCTTGCGCAATCGGCTCTAGTTGGGTCGATTGCTTGCGCAATCGGCTCTAGCGGGAGGCTGCGCCCACGGTCATCTTGACCGGGACGAAGGTTGGCTTGACCCTGGCCTCGAACTCTGGCCTGAACTTGTTCATGATGGTGCGGATGGCCCAGTTGTTGCCGTCGGCCAGGCCGCAGATTGTGGTGCCGGGCATGGAGCCCATGGAGGTGGCGATTTCGAGGGCGAGGTCGAGGTCTTTGGTTTTGGCGTGTCCTTCTTCGATGCGGGACATGAGTTGGTAGAGCCAGCCGGAGCCTTCGCGGCATGGGGTGCATTGGCCGCAGGATTCGTGCTTGAAGAAGCGGGCGATGTTGCGGGCGACGGCGATCATGTCGGTGTCTTCATCAAAGACGGTTGGGCAGGCGGTGCCGAGGCCCAGGACGTTGTATTTGCGGCCGATGTCGAAGTCGAGGGGTGCATCGTATTGGTCGGTGCCGAGAATGCCCATGGAGATGCCGCCGGGGATGGCGCCCTTGAACTTTTTGCCGTGGCGCATGCCGCCGCAGTAGTCTTCGACGAAGGTGCGGAGGGGGATGCCCAGGTCAAACTCGAAGCAGCCGGGGCGATTGACGTGGCCGGACATTCCCATGAGCTTGGTGCCGTAGGAGGGCATGCCGCCGGGGAGGGTGGATTCGACGCCTTGTTCGGTGAACCAGGGCGCGCCGTGGGTGATGATGGAGGGGAGGTGTGCGAGGGTTTCGACGTTGTTGATGATTGTGGGGCGGCCGAAGAGGCCCTTGACGGCGGGGAAGGGGGGCTTGATGCGTGGCCAGCCGCGCTTGCCTTCGAGGGCTTCGAGGAGTCCGGTTTCTTCGCCGCAGATGTAGGCGCCCGCGCCGCGGTGGACGTAGACGTCGCAGGTGAAGGGGTCTGAGGAGGCGTTTGTGGAGGAGGCGAGGAGGCCTTTATCGCCGAAGATTTTGGCTTTGTAGGCTTCGGCGATGGCGTTTTCGAGGACGCGGGCCTGGTGGTGGTATTCGCCGCGGATGAAGACGTAGGCCTTGGTGAGGCGGCAGGCGTAGCAGGCGATGGCGATGCCTTCGAGCATCAGGTGGGGGTCGAAGTCGAGCAGGAGGCGGTCTTTGAAGGTGCCGGGCTCGGACTCGTCGGCGTTGACGGCGAGGTAGCGTGGGCCGGGGTCCTTTGTTTTGCCGGCGGAGTCGGATTCGAGCTTGGGCAGGAAGGTCCACTTGAGTCCGCAGGGGAAGCCGGCGCCGCCGCGGCCTCTGAGCATGGATTTTTTGACTTCGTCGGTGACGGCGGCGGGGGTGAGGGTAAGGGCTTTGCGGAGGCCGGCATAGCCGCCGGTTTTGGTGTACTGGTCGTAGGAGACGATGTGGCGATCGCGCGGGTCGCCGAAGGGTGGCGTGGGGATGCGCTGGCAGAGGG
>CAZHKB010000467.1:0-2321 GCA_964533405.1 uncultured Phycisphaeraceae bacterium
CTCCCCACCTCGTGCCAGCACCCCCCGTCCCGCCACGCGAACACCGTCTCCTCCAGCGCGGGCATGTGGATCACCCCCGCCACGCTCCGCCCCGCCTGCATCACGCCGATCAGCGTGCCATACAGCGGCACCCCCCGCACGAACGACATCGTCCCATCAATGGGGTCCAGTACCCACTCAAACCCGCTCGTCCCCTCGCTCCGCCCAAACTCCTCCCCGAGCACCCCATCCCTCGGGAATCGCGCCGCCACCCGCTCCCGAATCAAACTCTCCGCCCCACGATCCGCGATCGTCACCGGCGATCCATCCGCCTTGCTCACCACATCCACAGGCCTGCGGAAATACCCCAGCGTCAAATCCCCCGCCGCACGCGCCAGCTCCACCGCCACCCGCAACCTGTCCTCCACGGCCTCCACCATGCCGCCAGTGTAGTTGGATCCCCCCTCCCCCCATTGCCGATCTCGGCAAAGGGGGAGGCCGGGTGGGGGGGTGTGCAACCCGCTGCTCCATGACTGCATCGCTCAGCCCCTCCGTCACTCCGTTATTTCCTGGCTTCGTCTCTTCCGCCCTTCCCCTCCCATACCATCCACCATGCTCTGGCAGCCCTCGCTCCCCGACATCTACCTCAAGCTCGCGCCCGACCAACTCGCCGCCGCCATTGCCACACGCCGCCGCGAACTCGGCGACTCTCTCTTCATCCTGGGCCACCACTACCAGACCGACGACGTCATCCGCCATGCCGACGCCACCGGTGACTCCCTCAAACTCTCCCAGATCGCCGCCGACATCGCCAAGTCCCGCCCCGTCAAATACGTCATCTTCTGCGGCGTCCACTTCATGGCCGAGTCCGCCGACATGCTCACCCCCGAGCACGTCCGGGTCATCCTGCCCGACCTTTCCGCCGGCTGCTCCATGGCCGACATGGCCCAGTACGACGACACGGTCGAAGCCTGGGACTCCATCCACGCCGCGCTGAACGCCCGCCCCGGCGGATTCCAGGGCCGCGTCATCCCCATCACCTACGTCAACTCCTCGGCCGCCATCAAGGCCTTCGTCGGCGCCCACGGCGGCGCCTGCTGCACCTCCTCCAACGCCCACCGCGTCTTCAAATGGGCTTTAGGTAGCTCGGCTCTCCGAGCCGAGTCGGCCCTAGGTGGGCCGGCTCTCCGAGCCGGCTCGGCGGCAACGCCGCCGTCCGATCCAACTCTCGCATCCGACGACATCCGCATCCTCTTCCTCCCCGACCAGCACCTGGGCCGCAACACCGCCTGCAAGTTTGGCCTCGACCCGACGCGCGACATGGCCCTCTACGACCCACGCCTCGCCCGCGCCGGCGATGATCTCGGCGGCTCAACCCCCGAGCAGATCCAGCGTTCCAAGGTCATCCTCTGGGCCGGCCACTGCTCCGTTCACAAACTCTTCCGCCCCGAGCACTGCGACCAGATCCGCGCCCAGGATGCCGCCAACCCAGGCCGTCCGCCCACCACCATCCTCGTCCACCCCGAGTGCGCCAAAGAGGTGGTCGACAAGGCCGACATGCAGGGCTCGACCGAGTTCATCATCAAGACCCTCCGCGCCGCCCCGCCCGGCTCGCGCTGGGCCGTGGGCACCGAGGTCCACCTGGTCAACCGCCAGGCCCGCGAAGCCGCCGCCAGACCCGACGGCGCCGTCCACGTCCGCATCCTCTCCGACTGCCAGTGCCTCTGCACCACCATGTACCGCATTGATGAGCCCCACATGCTCTGGGTGCTCGACAACCTCGCGGGCGTCGAAGCCCAGGCGGACTCTGAACGAGGCGGGCGGCCCCAGCCCCCGCACGATCAACTCGGCGTCCCCGCTTCGACGACCCCCGTATCAACCGCCACACTCACCCCCCGCTTCGCCGACCTCGACCGCCTCCCCGGAAAACCCCGCGTCGTCAACCAGATCCAGGTCCACGCCGACGTCCGCAAAGACGCCCTGCTCGCCCTCGACCGCATGCTCGACCAGGCCGAGACGCTGGCGATGGTGGACTGATCCTGAGGCTCCCTATCATCGGGACTGGTCGAACCGAGGGCGTAGCTCAGTTGGTAGAGCAGCGGACTTTTAATCCGCGGGTCCAGGGTTCGAGTCCCTGCGCCCTCATTTCGCGGGCCCGTCGGCGGTCGCCGCCCGGCGGGCTCCGCCCGCGCATGGACCGACAGCCGCCGCCCTCGCGGCCGCGATTCGGCACGGAGGCCACACCCGGATGATCGTCCTGCACGCGACATTCGTTGACGACGCACTTCACCTCTGGGGCGAACGCCCCGCGCCCACGAACCGGGGCGACCATTCCCCCGCCC
>CAZHKB010000468.1:0-2320 GCA_964533405.1 uncultured Phycisphaeraceae bacterium
GTTGAACCCCGGCCCCGAGGCCGACCAACGCGCCTCCAACCGTCGCACAATCTAAGAACCTCCCACCATCCGGCCCCGCTTCCCCGCCACAATCTCGACACGACCACCCCCAAAACACACAACGGGCGCCGCGAAGCGCCCGCCGTGTCATCCCCCTTGAAAGCGCGCCAGCAACGCGCTCATCACCTCACCGGGTCTTGCCGCCCTGACCGCTCTGATTCCCAGTCCGCCCCTGCTGGGGCTGATCCCTGTCCTCACCATCCTGCTGACGCCCACCCTCGTTCCCGTCCTTCTGGCCAGCACGGTCCCGCTCGCGGTCGGCGCCCTCGGTGCTCCGGTTCGCATCGCGGTTGCCATCCCGCTGGTCCGTCCGCCCCGTCTCACCCTTCGACGCCCCGCGCTGACCGGCGAACTGCCCCTGCTCATCCCGCGTCTGGTTCGCCGCAGAGGCCTCGCCCCCGCGACGACGATCCGCGTCCGTCAGGTTCGTCCCCTTCCGCTCATTCTGCTGCGAGCCACCCTGCGGCGGCGCCCCACCCTGGTTCTGCTGGGACCCCTGATTCTGATCCTTGTTCTGCTCTGCCATGACGCTTACTCCTTCCGGCCACACGCCGGGTTGTCCGCCACGAACACGCACGAGCCCTCTTGTTCACGCGCGCAGGCACACACATGCCGGCCCCGCGTCCGTGCGCTCTCGCTACCCAGCGCCAACCAGGCCCAGCACCCGATCAACCACAGGTCGCCCTCACCGCGAAACTATCCAACACCCCGATGAACTCCCCGTGAAAGCCCCGTGAACCAGCCGGTAAACTTCGGCGATCCGCCGCTTGGGTCTCCACCCGTCGCGCCCCCACACCGTGCCACGCCGTGACCCGCTGCGTGGCGCGGGACACCCGTGCCGCCACCCCGCAACCGCAGGAACTCACCCGGTACGCCCGCCACTCCTCCTACCTCGCCGCCTGCGCCCCCTCCGCCTCCTCAATCGACCGATCCACCTCCGTCTTGGGCGCCTCCAGCCTCCCCAGCCTCCGCAGCTCCGGCAGCCACCACGCGATCGCCACCACCACCACGATCGTCCCGATTCCCCCGCTCACCACGCTGAACACCGGCGTGAACATCCTCGCCACCACCCCGGACTCAAACCCCCCCAGCTCATTCGACGACTCAATAAACACGCTGTTCACCGCCCCCACACGCCCACGCAAGTGGTCCGGCGTTCGCACGCTCACCAGCACATGCCGGATCACCACGCTCACCCCATCCAACGCCCCCAACGCCACCAGCAGCCCCAGTGAAACCCAGAACCACTCCGACAACCCGAACCCGATCGTGCACAACCCGAACCCCCCCACCGACATCAACAGCGCACGTCCCGCGTGCTCAAAAGGCCTCCGATGCGCCAGCAGCAACGCCACCACCAGCGCGCCCGCAAACGGCGCGGCCCTGAGCGCCCCCAGCCCAATCGGACCCACATGCAGAATGTCCCTCGCATACACCGGCATCAACGCCGTCGCCCCCCCCAGCAACACCGCCAGCATGTCCAGCGCGATCGCCCCCAGCACCGTCTTCTCACGCCACACATGCCGCACACCCTCCAGCATCCCGGGCAACAGCACCGAGGGCCGCACCGCACCCCACAGCGAACGCCCCTCTCCCTCCCGCACCCTCGCAACCAGATCCGGATACGGCCTCACCATCCAGCACCCAACCATCAACGCCATCGCGCTCGCCGCCGCGAGCCCATACACAGGCCACGCCACCCCGTGCGCCACGCCCGCCTCATCCTTCCCCATCCCCATCCACCCGGTCACCCAGATCATTCCCCCCGCCGCCAACGGACCCAGCATCGCCGAGCACTGGAACACACCCGTGTTCCACGTCACCGCGTTGTGAAAACTCTCCGGACGCACGATCTGCGGCAACAGGCTCGACCGGCTCGGCCCATTGAACACCCGCGCGCAGCCCGTCAGTCCCACCAGCACATACATCCACGACACCGACACATCCATCGCCGACGCCACGCACAGCAGCACGCTCGCCAGCGCGAAACCCACCTGCGTGAACATCAAGATCAGCCGCCGATCCAGGAGATCGACGATCTGACCCGCCGGCAACGCCAGCAGCAGCACCGGAAACGCCCGCGCCAGCGACACCAGCCCCAGCGCCAGCGCACTGCCCGTCTTCTCGTAAACCTCCCACGCCAGCGCCGTCCCCTGCATCTGCAGGCCCAGGCTCGCCAGCACCCAACCACCCGCGAACCACCGATAGTTCGGCTCCCGAAGCGCGGCATACGCATCATGCCCGCCCCCAACCCCAGACT
>CAZHKB010000469.1:0-2318 GCA_964533405.1 uncultured Phycisphaeraceae bacterium
TGTGTGTAGTAGGCGCGGTTGGCGCGCGTGAGCAGGTCGCGGAGGTGGTCGATGCGCTCGCGGGGGGAGGCAGGCATGGCGGTCGGGATGGTATCAGGGGCCGGGTTGGGCGCCACCACGCGCGACCTGCTGCCCCCTGTGCGTCCCTCCTCCCGAGTGCCCCGCTCCGTGATGGCGATTGCCGGCTGAGCACCATCACTGCGCCGCGTGGATGTGGACGATTGGTAGGCAAGGAAGGTACGGCGAGTGACGGCGCCGGGCACCGGGCTGGCATTGTCCGTGGCTTTCGCTCGAATCACCTTCGATTCCACTGTCATGTGGGGGCGGGCCCGCATCCGCGGCCTGCGGATGCCGGTGGCGACCGTTGTGCGGATAGTCGCGTCCGGGATGTCCGTCGCGGAGATCATCGATGCCCACCCCGAGCTCGGGGTGGAGGGCGTGGCCGAGGCGTTGACCTCCGCGGCCCCGCTCGCCGACGATCGGATCATCCCGCTCCGCCCCACGGGATCCTGAGGTGCGGTTGCTTGTGGACAATCCCTCGCGGGCGGTGCGTTCGTGCTTGTGGATGACGCGGTCTTCCGGGTTCGGTTGTGAACATCGACGGCTCCGCTCGCGCCCCGAGATGGCGGCATGGCACGCTCATTCGTCGACGGCGCGTGGCGTGAGCGTGCCACCGGTTGTGTGTTGAGAGTGCGCCCGTCGCTCCTACCATCGCCTCCCCCCATGCCGCGCCCAGATGTTCCACGCCCAACGCTCGATCCCGAGGCGGTTGATCCGAGCCAGGAGAGCGGCGGGGTGCCCGCGGGCCCGGTGCGTCGCCCGCTGGGGATCACGCCGGACGGTCGGCTCAAGGCCGGGCGTCTGGCGGGGCTGACGATGGGAGGGGCGATCTGGGTTTTGTCTTGGCCGGTGATGGTCGAGTCGTTCCTGAACTCGGTGGTGGGGCTGACCGACACGGTGCTGGCGGCGGGGATCGACGAGGCGACGACGGATGCGGTGGGCGTGGCGACGTACACGATGTGGTTCGTGGGGCTGGTGATCATGGCGCTGGGGATGGGTGCGACGGCGGTCATCAGCCGTTCGATCGGCAAGCGGCGGATGGCGGTGGCATCGGCGGCGCTGGGGCAGTCGATCCTGCTGGCGGCGGTGTTCGGAGTGTTGCTGGGGGTGGTGCTGTGGCTGACGGCGCCGGTGTTCGCGTCGATGGTGCGGATGAGCGAGGAGGCGCGGGGGGCATTCCTGACCTACACGCGGATCCTGGCGTGGGGGGTGCCGTTCGAGACGGTGATGTTCGTGGGGATCGCGTGCGCGCGGGGCGCGGGCGACAATATGACCGCGCTCAAGACGATGGTGGTGCGGAACATCGTGAACGTGTGCGTGAGCTTCTGCCTGGCGGGGGTGGATCTGACCTCGACGCGGATCGTGGATGGGCAGACGATCACGACGGTTCTGGTGGGCAATCCGTTCGATCTGCACTGGGGGGTTCACGGCATCGCGTGGGGAACCGTGTGCGCCGATGTGGTGGGGGTGGTGATGGTGCTGCGGGCGGCGTTCAGCGGCAAATGGGGGATCACGCTGCTGCGGAAGCGTCTGAGGCCGCACTGGCACACGATGATGCGGATCGTGCGGGTGGGGCTGCCCAACTTTCTTGAGACATTGGGGATGTGGTTCGGCAACTTCATGGTCTTGATCGTGGTGGGGTTTCTCAACTCTCCGGGGCTGTTCGGGGCGCACTCGCTGGCGATCAGGATCGAGGCGTTCAGTTTTCTGCCCGGGTTCTCGATGGGGATCGCGGCGGCGACGCTGGCGGGGCAGTACCTGGGGGCGGGGAGCCCGGAACTGGCGAAGCGTGCGATCCTGGTGTGTACCGGCGTGTCGGCGGCGTTCATGGGGGGGGCCAGCGTGCTGCTGCTGACGATCCCGGAGCCGATCGTGGGGTTGATGTCGAGCCAGCCGACGCATCTGGCGGTCACGCCTGGCTTGCTGATGCTGGCGGGGTGCGTGCAGGTGCCGTTCGCGGTGAGCATCGTGTTTCGGCAGGCGCTGCGGGGCGTGGGGGATGTGAAGTGCGTGATGTGGATCACATGGATCACGACGTACGCGATCCGCCTGCCGCTGGCGTGGCTTCTGAGCGGGGCCGATGTGCCGGTGCCCGAGTGGGCGGGAGGCGGGATCATCCACAATCCATCGCCTGTGGCGTGGGGGTTGTGGGGGTTGTGGCTTGGGCTGTGCGGGGAGATCACGATCCGGGCGGCGATCTTCGCGTGGAGGTTCTTTGGTGGGGCGTGGGTTCGGGCGAAGGTGTAGCGGAATGGGGT
>CAZHKB010000470.1:0-2316 GCA_964533405.1 uncultured Phycisphaeraceae bacterium
ACCTCGAACCCATCCAGCCGGATTCCCCCCCGATCCCCCGCGTGATCGTGGGCCACGACGCCCGCGACCACGCCGTCGAGCACCCCGCCACCACCATCGCAAGCGTCAAGCGGCTCATGGGCCGCTCCGTCCGCGACGTCGCCGCCGACCTACCCTACCTCTCCTACGACGTGGTGGAAGGCCCGCACGCCACGGCCCGCGTCCGCCTGCCGTGGGGCCAGGTCGTCTCACCCCAGGAAGTCTCGGCCCACACCCTCCGCGCTCTGCGCGACCAGGCCGAGCGCCGACTGGGCCACCCCGTTTCCAAAGCCGTCGTCACCGTCCCCGCCTACTTCGACGACGCCCAGCGCCAGGCCACGCGGGACGCCGGGCGACTCGCAGGCCTCGACATCGTCCGCATCGTCAACGAGCCCACCGCCGCCGCCCTGGCGTATGGCCTGGGCACACGCCCCGGCTCGCCCACCCGCCACGTGGCCGTCTTCGACCTGGGCGGCGGAACCTTCGACGTCTCCATCCTCCGCATCACACCCGCGGAAGCGGCGACGAGCGCGCCGCCCGTTGTCAAAGACGCCGGCGATGCGGACAGCACGACCGACACCGCCTTCTTCCAGGTCCTCTCCACCGCCGGCGACACACATCTGGGCGGCGATGACGTGGACATGCTCCTCGTCGATCTCTTCACGCGCGAGATCATGCAGCAGGTGCGCGACGAGGCCGCGCTCGCCCCCTCTGCCCGTGGCTCTACACAGGCAGAGGGCAGGATGAGGGGCTCCACCGATGAGCGGCCCGCTTCCGATCTTGCATCCGAACGCGCCGACCTCACGAGCCTGGACCCCCACACCCGCCAAGCCCTCCGTGCCTTTGCCGAGTCTGTGAAGATTCGCCTCTCCTCCCACGACCATGCCCGCCTCTCAATCCGCGTCTCCGACACCCTCATCTACGACCGCACCATCACCCGCGCCCAGCTCGAAGCCCTCATCACGCCTTGGGTCACGCGCGCCCTTGACTCCTGCCGCCGCGCCCTGCGCGATGCCCGCGCCCAGTTGGGCGAAGCCCCGCTCGACGCGGTCGTCATGGTCGGCGGCTCCACCCGCATCCCCCTGGTCCGCCGTCTGGTCGGCGAGTTCTTCGACCTCGAGCCGTACACCGCGCTCGACCCCGACCAGGTCGTCGCGCTGGGCGCCGCCGTGCAGGCCGGCATCCTCTCCGGCGACGCCACCGGCTCGCTCCTGCTCGACGTCGTCCCCCTCTCGCTGGGCATCGAGACCGTCGGCGGCGCGGTCGCCAAGATCATCCTCCGCAACTCGGGCGTCCCCGCCCGCGCCACCGAGATGTTCTCCACCAGCGTCGATGGCCAGACCTCCATCCGCCTGACCGTCTATCAGGGCGAGCGCGAGATGGCCGGCGATTGCCGCAGCCTCGCCGAGTTCAGCCTCTCGGGCATCCCGCCCATGCCCGCGGGCATCCCGCAGCTCGAAGTCGAGTTCCTCGTCGATTCCTCCGGCATCCTCCGCGTGGCCGCCCACGAACGCCGCAGCGGCAAACGCGCCGCCATCCAGGTCATCCCAAACCACGGCCTCACCCCCGACGAAGTCTCCCGCATCGAGCGCGACTCCCTCACCCACGCCCGCGACGATATGACGCAACACCGCATCGTCGATCTGGTCGTCAACGCACGCCTCGACCTCAAGTGGATCACCGAACGCCTCACCAGGTTCGGCACCCTGCTCGACCCCCCCTACCGCCGCGACCTCGAATCCAAAGTAACAACCCTCCGCACGCTCACCGACAACGCCGAGCGCGACTGGCGCTGCGTCGATCCCAACACCCTCCACGCCGCTAAAGAATCCCTCGACCGCGCCAGCATCCGCCTCCAGGAAGTCTCGATCACCCAGTCGCTCAGGTCCGAGCCATCGGAGCCGCGAGCGTGAGCTCGCGCCAGCGGAACCGGCCGCGCAAGCGGTCGGGCACCACCCCGGCCGCCCGCCGGGTGTTCGACGCCCGAACCGTCCAGTCGGAGAACCCCGACACGTCGACCCTGCTGGTTGTCGATCGGTTGCCCGATCGCTCGCGCGATGGGCTCCGTTGTCCGCTCACACCCGCACCCGCTCCCACTGCCCATCCAACCGCTTCCCCGAAACCGGCATCGATGTCCCCAGGTCCTGCGCAAACAACGACACCCGCAGCTCCTCCACCATCCACCGATACGTCTCCAGTTCCCCATCCACGATCCCCCGCTCTGCCAGCGAACGCGCCCGCTCCCCATACCGCTTGATGTGCGGGGCGAGATTGGCCATCAACTCCTGATCCCGCGCT
>CAZHKB010000471.1:0-2313 GCA_964533405.1 uncultured Phycisphaeraceae bacterium
GGTGGGGGGCGGGGCGGCCAAACTCCTGCAGGTCGGCCTGTTCGCCACCAGCATCACCAAGCTGGCATGGCTGCTGATCGTGCCGCTGGGCGGGCTGGCGATCAAGTCGTTCTTTAGCTATCGCACGGCCAAGGTCCATCGCGAGTCGCAGCGGACGCGCAACCTGTATTACCAGAATCTCGCGAGCAACGCGGCGGCGATCCACATGCTCGTCGCGCTGATCGCCCAGGAAGAGATCAAGGAAGGCCTGATCGCGTATGCCATCTGCATGTCCCGCGTGAACCGCGGTCTGGATGTCAGCGACGACGCGGGCATCAACGCCGGGTGTCGCGCGTACCTGAGCGATCGCTTCGGCGTGGGCGTCGACTTCGACATCGTGGACGCGATGGAGACGCTGGACCGCCTTGGGCTCCGCGTGGGCCCGCCGGGTGGGCGGCGCCTGCTCACGCCGCGCCAGGCGGTGGTGATGCTGACCGACCACTGGCACTGCCGGCGCAGCGAGGGCTATCACGCGGCCATGGTGGGCACGCGCTGCGACGCCAAGAGCCTGAAGGGGACCAGGTGGGGGTAGAGCGCCGCGAGCGCACGCTCGGGCGCGCTCGGGCGCGCCAACACAGCCGCCCGCGCACGCAGTCGGGCCGGAAGGAACCTTGTGCGCTCTCCCGCGTCTCACTCCCACGGGCATCCCGGGGGGTTGCCCAATCCCTCGCGCGGTCGGTTCCGATAATCAGAGCGGCGGCTTGCGCGACGCCCCACCCGCGCCCAAGAAACCCCTTACCATGCCCACCATGCCGTCCAAACCGGCCAAGTCATCCTCCGGCTCCAAGGCCGCCATCGTGCTGCATGTTCGCCACGCGGGCACGGGCCGCACGCTGCCCATCGGGCGGTCACCGATCACGATCGGGCGGCACTCGGCGTGCGAGTTCTCGCTGCCCGAGGATGAGAAACTGAGCCGCCAGCACTGCGTCATCGAGCCGGGCACGTTCGGGCCCGGTATCCGTGATCTGGGCTCGCGCAACGGAACGGCGGTCAACGGCATCAAGATCGAGAACACGTTCCTGACCGAGGGCGACACCATCCGCGTCGGCAAGGCCGAGTTCGTCATCGAGTCGATCCCCATCGACAGCGCGGCCTCGAGCGATACCGACCCGGAACCGGAACCGGAGCCCGAGCAAGAGCCCGACGACACCGCCCGCAAGGGCGGTCGCCCCACGTCTGAGTGGATCATGGCGATGGAGAAGGTGCTGCGAGCCCTTCCTCCAAAGGCCGGCAAACTCGACTCCTTCACCATCCTCTCCTCCGGCGGCAAGTCCAACGACTCCCTCGAAGGCAAGTCCGACGCACCGCCCGCCCTGCTCCTGCTCCTCCAGATCGCCGCCAAGGCCCGCGCCACCGATATCCACGTCGAGCCAAAGGGAACCTGGGCCAGCGTCCGCATGCGCGTCGATGGGCAGATGGTCCCCATCGGCGACCTGCCCGATCGTGTCGGCACGCTGGTGGTCGGCATGGTCAAGGCCGCCTGCAATATGAAGGCCGCCGCCTCCGACCAGGTGCAGGAGGGACACTTCGCGTCCCAGATTCGGCCGGGCATTGGCCAGCCGCGACAGGTCGACTACCGCGTCAGCATGACCCCCTCGGTGCATGGACAGAAGATGGTCATCCGCGTGCTCGACCTGCTGACGGCCCCGTCGAGCCTGCTTGCGCTGGGCTTGCCGGGCTGGATGGAGGAGCGGGTTCGCAAACTCTGCCGCCAGGACCAGGGCCTGCTGCTGGTCTGCGGCCCCACCGGCTCGGGCAAAACCACCACGCTGTACAACGCCCTGCGCGAGGTCGACCGCGACGCCAAAAACGTCGTGACCATCGAGGACCCGGTCGAGTATCGCCTGGACCGCGTCACCCAGATTCCCATCGACGAGCAGCGCGGCAACACCTTTGGCGGGCTGCTGCGTTCCGTCCTGCGCCAGGACCCCGACGTGATCCTGGTGGGCGAGATCCGCGATGAGGAGACCGCCAGCACCGCCATGCGGGCCGCCATGACCGGGCACGTCGTGTTCACCACCCTTCACGCCAAGGACACCATCTCGGCGGTGTTCCGCCTGCTGGACCTGAAGGTCGAGCCCTTCCTCATCGCCAGCGCGCTGGATGTCGTGCTGGCCCAGCGGCTGGTGCGGATGCTCTGCGAGCACTGCAAGCGGGGCGTCCGCATCCCCCCCGGCGTCGCCACCCGCCTGGGCCGCTTCGTCGAAGGCAAGTCCGAACTGATGGCCCACGTCGGCTGCCCGCGCTGCCTGGGCACGGGCTATCGCGGACGCC
>CAZHKB010000472.1:0-2305 GCA_964533405.1 uncultured Phycisphaeraceae bacterium
CCACATGGTGTTCGCGCGGGAGAAGTTGCGGGCGATGGGCAGGGTGGTGACGGTGTAGGCGGTGGGTTGGGTGGTGGAGATGCGAGCCGGGACTGGGCACAGCGCGGGGCGAGGGCGCGCTGAACGTGTCCGCGGGAAGGGTGTCTCTTGGGATTCGGAGTGGGGGCTCGGCCGCCCTCCGGGCGGAGAGGGCGTACGCCGCGAGCTTCCGCTTGGCGGCTGGGGGGGTTTGGCTCAGCGTCCCTGCTGCTGCGTGGCGACCTCGAGGGGTTCCTGCATGAAGGACTGGATGACGACGCTGCCGACCTCGAAGGAGGCGAGGGTGGTGGGCGCGCTGACGCGGTAGATGAGGTAGAGCTCCTGCTGGCTGCTGGAGCGGCTGAGTTCCGGGAGGTCGCGGAGTGCTGTGATGGGGGCACCCGGGAAGTAGGAGATGGTGACGAAGGTGCGTTCCTTGTAGATGTAGCCGACGGGGTCGTAGCGGTTGCCGAAGGTATCGACGAGCTGGACGCGGTCGGTGGGGCGGGCGCCCTCGTCGACGGCGAGCAGGATCTCATTGGGGGAATCGACCGAGACGTTGACCTGGACGATGGCGGTGTCGGCCGCGGGGTTCTGGAACTGGTTGATGCGGAGGGCGCGGTCGAGGCCCCGGCCCTGGAGCATGCCCTCTTCGAAGGTGGCCTGCCCCTGGACGATCTTGTTGTTGCGGTCGATCTCGAGGCCCTGGTGGGTGCCCTTCTGGACGATGAAGTTGGCGATGCTGTTGCGGGTGAGGACGCCGTTGGTCGCGACGGTTTCTTGCGGGGGCGGGCCGCCGCCGTTGAGGAGGTCGAGTTCGTCGGGGGTGTAGGCGATAACTTGGCCGCTGAGGTCGCCGTTGGGGAGGCGTGTGTCTCGTTCGGCGACGCTGTCGAAGGCGCGGAAGGCGGTGCCGCCGTTCTCGCGGAACTGGGCGCCGGCGGGGTCGATGTCGTAGCGGACGCCCTTGATGTAGAGGCCCACGGGCTGGAAGTTGGGGGGGACGACGAACTCGAAGGTGAAGAGGGTTTCGGAGGCTCCGCCGACGGAGGAGATGAAGACGTTGGGGGCATCGAAGCGCCAGCGGCCGTAGCGGACGGGGGTGGCGGCGGCGAGGCTGATGGCGGCCACGGGGAAGAGGTCCTTGGCGACGGAGTTTCCAGCGTCGTCGGCTCCGTGGACGAGCAGGCGGATCTGTGTTCCGCCGATGACGATCTGGCCGTTCTTCTCGCGAGCGGAGGGTGCGAACTGGACGGTGAAGCCCTGGAGGGTGGAGCCGGCGGGGAAGCGCTCGCCCTGGAAGTCGGCGGCCTGCTGCTCACGGTTCTCGAACTGGTCGGGGCCGATGAGCTGGGCGAGGGGTGTGCCTTCAACGCCGACGCGGTAGCGGCGGACGACCGACGCGCTGGCGGGAATCATGACGTTCATGGCCTTGCCGCCGCCCTCGCTGGAGCGGAGCATCTCGGGGACGTCGGCGACGTTGGGGTAGTAGAGCGCGAGCGCATCATCGGTGGCGAAGACGCCCATGGAGGCTTTGCCGTAGAGGGAGGCGACCAGGTCGTCGACCGGGACCCAGAGCTTCGTGGTGCTCTGGTTGTTTCCGCCCTGCTGGGAGATGCGGGCGTAGCCCAGGAAGTTTCGGTCGACGCGGAGCATTCCCAGGGACATGACGACGATGCCGGCGGTGATGAGGCCGGCGCCCAGGCCACAGACGCCGCCGCCGGCGAAGTCTGCGGCGGGTTCGAGAACGGTGTTGCTGGGCAGGACCTTGTCGAGGACGGCGCGGAGGAGTGCGAGGGAGATTCCGAAGGGGATGGCCAGACCGAAGGCCCAGGAGGACTGCCAGAGGAAGGAGGCGAAGCCGGTGCGCGGGGCTTTGGCAAGCAGGAAGAGCGCGGTGGACTCCCAGAACGCGAATGCGAGGGCGCCCGCGGTGATGACGCAGACCAGGTTGATGAGGGCGGAGAAGAACCCGCGCGTGACCCAGAGGTAAGTCAGGGCTCCGACAATGACGATGACGAGCAGGTTCATCCACATGGGTCAGCCCCGGGAAAAGGCGCCTGGGTGCGCGCCGCGAGTGGTGTGGGGAGTCAGAATGAGTAAACGCGGGAGTCGGCCCGGGGTTCCGGCTTGAGTCTGGAGTGCGCTGTCATTTCTTTGCGGCGGGCGTGGGACCGGGCTTGGGACCGGCCTTGGGACCGGCCTTGGGACCGGCCTTGGGAGCGGGCTTGGGGCCCGCGCGGTTGGGCGAGGGCTTGGCGGCTGGCGGCGCCCCCCCCCACCACCC
>CAZHKB010000473.1:0-2303 GCA_964533405.1 uncultured Phycisphaeraceae bacterium
TGCGGGGTTTGCCAGATTCAACGTGAAGTGCGGGAAGTGGGAGGGATGGGGAAGAAGAGCGGTGTTCAGGCAGCGAGGACACTGACCTGCGTGCGAAGACTTCGCGCCCTTTGCGCGGCGGATTCCTTGACCAGAGCCGCGTGAGGCTCACTGCCCTTCGAGCATCCCCAGCTGCCACATCAGGAAGATGCGTTGGTCGGCGACGTCGCGGACGCGGAGGTCGAGGGGCTTGCCGCCGCCGTGTCCGGCTTCCATGTCCACCCACAGAAGGATGGGGTCGTGGTCCGTGCTGCCGGAGGTGGCGGCCTGGAGGGCGGCGGCCATTTTGCGGGCGTGCAGGGGGTGGACGCGGGTGTCGTTCTCACCGGCGGTGAGCAGGACGGCGGGGTAGTGGACGCCGTCGCGGACGTTCTGGTAGGGGGAGTAGGCCATCATGTATTCGAGCTCGTGCTCGCTGTTCTCGGCCGAGCCGTACTCGCCGACCCAGTAGCCCGCCATGAGGAACTTCTGGAAGCGGACCATGTCGAGCAGGGGGACGGCGGAGATGGCGGCGGCGAAGAGCTCTGGGCGCTGGACGAGGACGGCGCCTGTGAGCAGCCCGCCGTTGGAGCCGCCGGCGATCGCCAGACGGGAGGGCTTGGTGTAGTTGTTGGCGATGAGCCACTCGGCGGCGGCGATGAAGTCGTTGAAGACGTTCTGCTTGTTGTCGAGCATGCCGGCGGTGTGCCAGGAGGCGCCGTACTCGCCGCCGCCGCGGAGGTTGGCGACGGCATAGACGCCGCCGGCCTCGTACCAGGGGAACATGGTGGCGGAGAAGGCGGGTGTCATGGAGATGTCGAAGCCGCCGTAGCCATAGAGGAGGGTGGGGTTGTTTCCGTTGAGGTCGAGGCCGCGCTTATGGACGAGGAACATGGTGACGGGGGTGCCGTCGGCGGAGTTGTACTTGACCTGGGTGACCTCGACGGAGGAGGGATCGACGGGGACTTCGGGGCGTTCCCAGAGGGTGCGCTGGGCGCTGGCCAGGTCGATGTGGTAGATGCTCTGGGGCTCGTTGAAGGATGAGTAGGAGAGGAAGGCCTCGGTGCGGTCGTCGCTGGTGGAGAGGCCGGCGCTGCCGATGCCTGGGAGTTCGAGCTTGCCGCGGGAGGATCCGTCGAGGTTGTAGAGTTCGATGGAGGTGTAGGCGTTTTCGAGGAAGTTGACGGCGAGCATGCCGCGGGCCATGGACGCGCCCTGGAGGGTGCGGGTGGGGTTCTCTGGAATGATGTCCTTCCAGTTTTCGAAGGCGGGGTTGTGCAGGTTGATGGCGACGATGCGGCCGTTGCCCGAGCCCTGGTCGGTGGTGGGCGAGGGGATCTGGGTCTCGAAGTAGAGGGTGTCGCCCAGGAAGGCGACGGGGGAGGACCGACCGTCCTTGCCGGTGACCATGACGTTCCAGTTGAGCTGCCCTGTGCGGAACCAGTTGTCGAGGTCGGCGACCCAGAAGTCGCAGGCGGAGGTGGTGGTCCAGTAGCCCTTGACGAGCCAGCGGGCGTCGTCGTCGATGACGCCGAAGGGGCCCCAGGTGATGGCGAGCGGGCCTTGCTTGTCCTGCTCGAAGAGGACGGGGTCCTGGGTGTGGTGGGTGCCCAGGCGGTGGAACTTGAACTGGGCGGAGTAGGCGTTGTCGAGGTCCGCCAGGCGTGAGTAGAAGAAGCCCGAGGAATCGGGGAGCCACTGGACGGAGTTTACCTTGCCCGGGATCTCCTCGGCGTGCCAGCGGGCGGTGTCGACGTCCATGACGTAGCAGGTGGCCTTCTCATCGCCCGCGCGGTAGAGGCCGAAGGCCATGAGGGTGCCGTCGTGGTTGGGGGCGGTCCAGGCGAGGGCGGTGAGGCCTGTGGAATCGACCTTGGCGGGGTCGAGCAGCTCGCGCGGCTCGCCGGTGGGACCCTTGCGCACGAAGACGACGGGCTGGGGCTGGTCGCCCTCGCGGCGTGTGTAGAAGTAGCGGTTCGCGTACATGGAAGGGGCGGAGATGGAGGGGACTTCCATGAGCTCGCGCAGGCGGGCCTCGAGGGCTTGGCGGCCCGGGAGGTTGCCGAGCATCTGGCGGGTGTAGTCGTTCTGGTGCTGGGTCCAGTCGAGGACCTCGGGCGTGCTGGTTCCCATGCGAGCGGGGTCGGCGTTGTCGCCCTCGAGCCAGCGGTAGTTGTCGATGATCTGGCGGCCGTGGATGACGTCGGTGACGGCGAGGGCGGTCAGAAGGGAGGCGGTGAGGGCGTGCGCGGCGGTGGGGGTGCGAAGCGACATGTGGAGGTCTC
>CAZHKB010000474.1:0-2300 GCA_964533405.1 uncultured Phycisphaeraceae bacterium
CGGTGGACGCCGAGGAGGTCTCCATCGAGGAGGCCTGCATCCGCGCCATCGCCCTGCAGCAGCCGCTCGGCAAAGACCTGCGCATCCTCACCTTCATCCTCAAAGTCAATGCGGACGTCGAGCGCGTCGCCGACCACGCCTGCTCCCTCGCCAAGATCGCGCGCAAGCTGGGAGGGACCATGCCGCCCAACCTGCCCACGGCCCTCAAGGAACTGGCCGAGCGGCTTCCCATCATGTGCCAGAAACTCATGCGAGCGGTGTTGGACGAGGATGTCGCCGCGGCGCGGGCGGTGGTGGTCATGGATGAGGTGATCGACGCGCTCACGCGCCGCGTGTTCGACGAGGTTCTTGAGATGATGTCGGTGGAGACCGCGGCGGGCGGCCAAGCGGCCCGGGTCGCGCTCGCCAACGGCTTGCACCTGCACAGGGCCGGCCGCGAGCTCGAGCGGGTCGGCGACCTCATGGGAAGCATCGCCGAGTATGTGGTGTTCCTGTCGACCGGGGCGATCATCCGGCACGCCGGCAAGCGCCGGGCCGAGAGCGCCTAAGCCGCCCCGCCATGCCGCGGTGCAATCGCCGCGCTCGCGCCCGACATCTTGAGGATGGAGAACTGCCCCATGCTGTCACCCCGCCCCGATCGAGCCACTGTCGCCGCCGCCGTCCTGCTTGCCGCCACACCCGCCCTTGCCCAGATCAACACCACGATCTCGCTCACTCCCGCCGCCGACACGTTCGTCTGCGGCGCACCCTCCCGCGTCGATCAGAACTTCGGCGCGTCGGGCGCGCTTTCGTTCGCGCCCTCGGCCTCCCCCAAGGGCGAGTCCAGCGCGATCCTCCGCTTCAACCTGGCCGGTCTCGCCGCGCAGCTCGACGCCGTGTATGGCCCAGGCAACTGGTCCTTCCAATCCATCGGCCTCCGCCTCACCGCCGTGGCGCCGCTCAACTCCATCTTCAACTCCACCGCCCCAGGCGACTTCGACGCCACCTGGATCGCCGACGACTCCTGGGTCGAGGGCTCCGGCACCCCCAACGCCCCGGCCCTCACCGGCCTCACCTTCAACACCCTGTCCAACCACCTCTCGCCCGACGACCGCACCCTCGGCTCATTCCCATTCGCCGGCACGCTGGGCCAGTTCACCGCGCCCTTCGTGCTCGACGTTGACTTCCTCGCCGACGTGCTGGCGGGCGGGCCAGTGTCCATCCGACTGCAATCGCGGGGCGCCACCGCCACCTTCAACTCCCGAAACTTCACCGCCACCCCCGCCCAGCAACCCGTGCTCGCCCTGGCCGCCACGGGGCCGTGCCGGCCCGACCTCACACTGGGCACGATCCCCGGCCAGCCCGGCTATGGCCAGCCCAACGGCACGCTCAACAACGACGACTTCTTCTACTACCTCGCCCAGTTCGCCGCCGGAAACGCCGCGGCCGCCGACATGACCACAACCGCAATCCCCGGCACGCCGGGGTACGGCCTGCCCAACGGCGTCATCAACAACGACGACTTCTTCTTCTATCTCGTCCGCTTCGACGCGGGGTGCTGAGCCCAGCCGCCCTGCGTGAGCACGCGGCGGATTCCGGGGCGCTCCCGGCGCTCCCGGCGTGCCCGCCGTCCCCATCCGCCGCTCGCGCCGCGGACGCGTGCCGCCGCCTCCCGGCAGACTTCGACGCCCCCACGCCCCCACACCCAACCCGCCGCGTCCTCACGCCCGCCGCTCGGCTGCGTTCTGGTAGACTCCCCGCGCGCACCCTCGCCGCGCCCGAGCCACCAAGCGATGTCCGAAGATGAAGTGATGTGCCTGCTCGGGTCGATCGTGGTCGCCGCCCTCACCTGGATCGCGCTGCTTGTGAACCTGGCCCGCCGTGCCGGGCTGTATCGCACATGGGGCATGTGCCTGGCGCTCGTGGCGGCCGCCCTGGCCTCCATCCTGATGCTGCTTGGCCTGCTCATGGCGTTCGCCTCCTCCGATGTCCGCCATGCCCCACGCTACCTGGTCATGTACACCGCCCTTGGCGCGGCATGGGTCGGCACACTCCGCATCGTCCTGGGGGCCACCGTGGGCGTGCGGGCCCGAGACGACGTGGGCGAGCGCGGCAACGCCGCCGCCCTGCTCGTCCAGATCGGCCTGATCGTCGGCACCACGCTGGCCTACACCGGCGGCAACTTCGGCGATGGGCCGGGCTGGTGGGTCGTCGTCGCCAGTGCGGCCCTCTCGACCGCCGCGCTCGTCGGGGTGTGGTACCTGGTCGAGGCCATGGGCCGCCTGAGCCACCTGATCACCATTGACCGCGACCTGGCCACG
>CAZHKB010000475.1:0-2299 GCA_964533405.1 uncultured Phycisphaeraceae bacterium
ACCCATCGCCGTCACCATCGCCCCGCCCATCCTCCACCACCCCCGCGCCCTGGGCGCCCGCGCGATACACCACCCCCACTCCAATGGCCGACAGCACCCGGTCCTCGCACTCGTGCATCGCCCGAGCCCCGGCTCGGGAATCGTCGTCATACCCCAGGCAGTGCAGCATGGCGTGAACCACATACAGCAGCACTTCCAGCTGCGCCCCATGCCGCCGCAGGGTCGCCTGCCGCTCCGCCTCGTCCAGACAGATCAGAATGTCCACGTCCAGGACGCGGGTCTTGGCCGCCGCTCCGTCCGCCATGTCAAAGGTCATCACGTCCGTGGTGCTGGCGTCGCCCAAGTGCTTCAGGTGGGCGGCCGACATCGCGACATCACCAACCAGCCGCACCCGCACTTCACCCAAACATTTCAAGTGTTCCGCCGCCGCGCTGGCGCGCTGACCCACCCACGCGACCAACTCCGCCTTCCATCGCCCGGTCGCGTCTTCAACATCAATCGTGCAGCGTGGCGTGGTGCTCAAGGCATCTGGCCGCCAGCCGCCCCCGGGGGGGTAGCCTGGCCGGCACGTTCTCCATGGCGGGCGAAACCCCCGCCGAAACCATCGGCGAGGGGAGAGTCTGGGCAACTCTATTGAGTCTGGGGGGCCGGGACCAACCCCGGAGGCTATGAACCAACCCAAGCTCTCAGATCGATGCACCCTGGACCGGGCGGAGTCGGACCCCACAGGTCCGAGGAGGCGTCGGGCGTCCAGCCCCCCATGCCCCACGATTCGAGGGCATCCTACTTGACGCCGCACGTTACGTTCGTATAATGACTGGACATGCCCTCCAATCGTCCCAAAGCGGGTACCACTTCCGGTTCGGACGGGCATAGGGAGTCCAAGTCTGATAACGCGGGCTCACCTCGTCCACAAGACCACACCGGGCCGCCATCAGACCTCGACCCCGCCCAAGCCGACGGCCTGATCGACGGCCCTGTGCGTGGTCGGGGGGCCGGGCTGAACCCCAAGAGCCGATTCGACGACCTCCGCCTGCACGTCCTGGGTGAGCACCTGGACGAGCAGGCCCGGGAGCACCCGTCGGGCGTGCAGGTCCGGACGCAAGTCTTTGACGACGACACCCGGGCCGTCCTGAATCGCGTGGACGTCCCGGACATCCCGTTCAGGTGGACGGTCAACCCCTATCGCGGCTGCGAGCACGGGTGCGTCTACTGCTACGCCCGCCCCGGGCACGAGTATTTCGGCCTGTCGTGCGGGCTGGACTTTGAGACCAAGGTGTTCGCCAAGCCCCGGGCCGCCGCCCTTCTGCGGGATGCGCTGGCCAAGCCCTGGTGGGAGGCTGAGGGAATCGTGATGTCGGGGGTGACCGATCCGTACCAGCCGATCGAGCGGAGACTTGGGATCACGCGGGCGTGCCTTGAAGTCCTGGCCGACTGCCGCCAGCCCGTCTCGATGATCACCAAGAGCAAGATGATCACGCGCGACATCGACCTGCTGGGCGAGCTGGCGTCGCACGGGGCGGCCCACGCCGCCATCAGCATCACGAGCCTGGACAACACGCTGGCGTCGAAACTCGAGCCGCGGGCCAGTTCGCCCCGCGAGCGGCTCGAAGCCGTCCGCGCACTCTCGGCCGCTGGCATCCCGGTCAGCGTGATGACGGCCCCCATCATCCCGGGGCTGAACGACCGCGAGATCCCGGCCATTCTTGAGGCCGCCGCCCAGGCCGGGGCGAAACGGGCGGGCTGGATCATGCTGCGGTTGCCGTATCAGATCAAGGACTTGTTTCTGGAGTGGCTCCGGCGGCATGTGCCCGATCGGGCGGCCCATGTCGAGAGCCTCATCCGCCAGGTCCGCGGCGGCGACCTCTACGACTCGGACCTGCACACCCGCATGCGCGGCACGGGTGCGATCGCCGACCAGATCGCCCAGATTCACAAACTCTACTGCAAACGCTTCGGCCTGGACCAGGACATCGCTCCTTTGAGCAACCGGGCGTTCCGAAGGCCGGCGTGGAGCGGGGATGAAAGGCAGATGGGGTTGTTCGGGTAGTGCATCACCCAAAAGTGGGCCGGGCTCTCCGAGCCGGGCCGCTCTCATACGGATCGTTGTTGCGACTCGGGCGTGCCACCGATCGTGGCTCTGCACGATCGGTGCGGCTTGGCCGGTGGCGACCGAGGCACCGATCGCTCAACGCAGTGATCGGTGGCACGACGACGCCCGAGGTCCATCACGAGTCCGTATCAGTCTGCTACTCACCCTCGGTCACCCGAAAGGAGTCGGCATGAACCAGAACCGACC
>CAZHKB010000476.1:0-2296 GCA_964533405.1 uncultured Phycisphaeraceae bacterium
CCCCCCCGCCCCGCACCCGCCTCGAGTCCTGGGTCACCCAAGACGACGTCGAATCCCTCCGCACCTGGGAGACCCTGTTCGGCCCCGGCTTCGTCGCCGTCTTCGCCTTCGTCTACTGGTGCGAGGAGATGGCCCCCAGCGCGCTCTTCGAAGAGTACATGGAGCGCGACGGCCGCTGGTACGCCATCCGCTGCATCACCCGCACCCACTACGAGGGCGCGATGCGCACACGCTCCCCGCGCTGGCGCACCGTCCACGTCCCGCCCGACGCCTTCGAACGCCTCAGCCAACCACTCTCAGCCGCATCCGCACCGTGACGGATCGACTTCCGACGAGGCGGGCACCGCCAGCCCCCGCACGATCAACCTCGGCTTTCCGCCGCGCCACCCGGCCACCCGGCCCTGCGCGTCGCGTGCCCGCCCCAGGGCTTGCCGGAGGCCTCACCCCCCAGTTCCCGCCGCCGAAATGATCCCAATTTCACGGCGCGTTCATTCCCGCGCCAACCCCGCCTGTGATCTTGCGCCCGTCGACCCCGACCACCCGGCCGATCCACTGACCGCCCTCAGCGTTCGAGGCCGAGCGGCGCGCAAGGAACACAACCGATGCAGCCCGACCGCTCCGCCACCCGCACGATCGACTTCGCCGTCGCCCTCGAACCCCTCGAGACACGCACCGTTCTCTCAGCCACCCTCCTCACCGACGGCACCCTGCTCGTCCTGGGTTCCCAGCAGGGCGACACCATGACCATCGCCGCCGAGACCGCCAACGGCCGCGTCCGCCTTACCGGCGTCCCAGGCATCACCGCTGGCACCACCTTCGACAATGTCCAGCGCGTCCGCGTCGAGGGCGACCAGGGCAACGACCGCATCGCCGTCCAAGGCAGCGCAAGAGCCCTCGACGGCTCACGCCTCCGCTTCACCATCCTGGGCGGCAACGGAAATGACACCCTCATCGGTGGCCCCGCCTCCGATGACCTCCGCGGCGGCAACGGCGGCGACTCGCTCTTTGGTCGCTCCGGCGCCGACCTCCTCCGCGGCGGAAACGCCGCCGACCTCCTCATGGGCCAGCGCGGCAACGACCGCCTCGAAGCCGCCAACGGAACCGACGCCCTCCTGGGTGGCCCCGGCAACGACGTGCTCTTCGGCGGCAACGGCAGCGACCTCCTCCGCGGCGGAGCCGGCGACGACGACCTCTCCGGCGGCAACGGACCCGATGACCTCTTCGGCGGCGAGGGCGACGATGACCTCGTCGGCGGCAGTTCCCGCGACCTGCTCCGTGGCCCCATCGCCGAGCACGACGACTTCAACGAAGAAGACGCCTTCCACTCCCCACTCATCGGCACCGGCAATCAGGGCCTGGTCGTCCTGAGCGATCAGTTCTGGATGGACGTGGCCGGTCAGGCCGGCGAGGGCGATCTCTCCGGCGACAGCGTCCGCGCCCTGGATTCGCTCCAGTTGATCCGCGCCCGCGCCGCCGACGAGCGCCTCGAGTTCGATCAGGCCTTCGCCCAGCTCACCCCGCAGCAGCGCGAGGAGGCCCGCGTGTCCTTCGGCGGCATCATCGACGACTTCCTCCAAGACATCGCCGGAACGCCCAGCGACCTCAGCAGCGCCCGCCTGCTCGAGTTCCAGCTCAACGTCCGCGACGAGTTCCCCGACGATGTCCGCGACGAGTTCGACGACTACATGGAGGCCATGATCGAGCTCAACGACCAGGTCAGCGACCTGGGCGATGCCATGGACAGCCTCCAGGAATCCAGCCGCGAAGGCCCGTACATGACCGAGTTCGCTCGCCTCTTCGAGTTCTAAGCCCGTCGCCGCACCACGCGTCGGACGGTCTGAGCGCTACCGCGCTCGTGATGGAGGGGCCAGGCTGAAAGGCCTGGAAACGCGGCCGATCTGCTCGTCCCACAGAGCACTTCCCCGCGTGCATCACCCGCCGGCGGGGCGGCGCGCCGCTTGAAGGAGAGCGGCCCGCCGCCCCGAAAACCCCGAGGAACGTCCACGGTGTCGCGCTGCCAGCCGCCGCCCTCGCGCCTGCCGCGATCCCGGGCGTGCATCAAACCAGGAGCCTCGGGCGTGGAGCCATGCGCGATGGCATGGCGGAAACTCATCCGCCCGCACTCTCGTACAACCTCCACACCCGCACCCCCCGCTCCCGCACTCCCCGGCTCGACTCCCACATCGCCCCCTCATACCAGTCCGAAGACAGCAGCACATGCTCCCCCTCGACGAGCGTGCTGGGCGCCGCCACCACATACCCCAGCCTCGACGCACCCGCCCACGCATCATCCACC
>CAZHKB010000477.1:0-2295 GCA_964533405.1 uncultured Phycisphaeraceae bacterium
CCCCAACAGCGCCAGCACCCCCACCGCCCCCCACTTCGCCGGCGACAGCGTCCAATCAAACGGCGTCCGGCGATGTTCGGGCGGCAGGTCTCGCATCGCCCCCAATGGTACACGACGCCAGCACAGCCGCGGGGCGTCAGCACCCGAACTGCCAACGACAATCGGAATCAGCCGACCACGCGTCGGCGTTCAGAACCTATGTTGTCCCGAGTCGCGCCAACCTCACACGCTCCGCCGCCGCGTGCTGTCCGATCGCTCGCGCGATCGGTTCTGTTGGGCGCGCCCGCCAGCGTGCAAGGCCTTGCACACGCTCCGTCGATCGCCCCCGTTCTTACAACTCCATTCCCCCCGGCGCCCGCCCCTCCTTCAACGCCATCCGCATGTCATACAGCCGTTTCAACGCCGGCTTCGGCTGACCCGCCGCATTCAACAACCCGCCATCCGGCATCTCCCGTGGCGCCTGCCCCAACGGAACATCGCCAACCTCCTGCCAGCACACACTCTGCACGAACGGCTTGCTCGCCGCCAGACCCACCACCCGCGTCAGCCACTCTCCCTGCTGCATGTCGCTCCAGGGCAAGCGCCAATATCCCGGGTCCATCGGCTGCTGGTCCACCCGCTCCAGCCGTGGCGGCTGGCTCGGCGCCCCCAGCACCGACACCGCGATCGGCCGCTCCACACCCGCGTACTGATCCAGCAGCGTCGAGATCGCCAGCAGGTCCCGCGTCGATTGCCCCGCCAACGGCTGCCCAACCTGCAGCCGCACCGCGAACGCATCCACGGGCACCGACGCCTGCACCAGCATCTCCGCGTACACCAGCGGCGGCAGGCTCCGCCGGTCATACGCGTAGTACTCCCCCCAGGGCTGCGTGATCTCCAGCTGCACCTTGGCCGTCGGGTGCAGCTTCTTGATCCGCGTCACGCACAGCCGCGTCAGGTCCATCATCTGCTCGAACGTCAGCTTGAAGTTCCCGTTCACATGCAACCCGCTCGCCACCGTCCACCGCGCCACCGTCCGCCGATACCGCGTCACCACCTGCCGGATGTGCTCCTCGATGTACTGCCGCAGCGTCTCGTAGTCGTTCTCCCAAATATACAACCAGTCCGGCGCGCAGCCCGGCCTGAAATCAATCACCGGCCCCGCCACGATCGGGATCTTGGCCTTCCGCACCGCCCACTCGATCCACCGATCGGTGTTCTTGAACGAGTACTTGCCCTCGGCCGGCTCCAGGTCCGTCCACCGCATCGGCACGCTCACAAAGTCGCACGCCGCCGCGATCGCTCGCTGCTGCTCGTCCGTGAACTGGTTCGGATTCACCGCGCACCCCAGCGTTGGACGCCCCGGCAGCGTCACCCCCGTCGTCCCCGCCACGATAATCGCCGCCTCCGCCGGCGGAGTCTCCTGCGTCGCCGCCTCATACGCCGCCACCGCCGCCTTGTACACCGCGCCCGTCGCCCGCGCCGCCCCGTCCTTCTTCGCCTTGTCCAGCGCGAGCTGCTCGCCCGCGTCGATCGCCAGCGCCATCGCACGCCGCGCCAGCCGGTCCGCCCGCGCCGAGAACCCGAACTTCGACTCGTCCCGATCCGCATCCGCACGCTGGGCCACCAGCGCCTCGGTGAACACACGCCGCGCCGACTCAAACCGCACCATGATCGGGCTGTCCCCCGCCAGGTCCGAAAGCCCCCAGTCCTCCATCTTGTTCAGGAACAGCATCAGCCGGTACCGCGCCAGTTCCAGGCTCAGCAGATACGGGCTATCCCGCTCCGGCAGCAGGCACGTCCGCAGCGACAACACCCCCAGCGGCGTCGCCACAACCCGCCCGCCGCTCGCCACATCCCCAGCCGCCCCCGGCTCCTCCCCCAACTCCGCCGGCGTCACCAGCCTGAACTGCAACGCCAGCCCCGATGCATCGGGCGTCGGCTTGCGACACAGAAGCAGGTCCCGCTCCAGCGTGATCTCCGATGGCACCGGAAGTCCATCCGGGCCATAGAGATACACCTGACGCGGGGTCCATGCCCCATCGCCCTCGCCAGCCTCAAACAGAACAAACGACAGCATGCGCCCAGGCCACCTCCAGCTCACCGCTCCCACGCCAGAGAGCGAACGAGCATTGTGGCGGCTCGGCGCAAGGATGCAACCCGCCCCACCCACCAATTTGATCTGGAGCCCGAGCGGCGCAAAGTCAGGAGCCGGGGGTTGAGCCCAGCAGCCCGGCTCGAACGCCCGCCCCCTTCGATGCCGCCTGCCCTCCACTATCCTTGCGCACCCATGCCACCCTCCGCCCTCACCTCCAC
>CAZHKB010000478.1:0-2294 GCA_964533405.1 uncultured Phycisphaeraceae bacterium
GGGGTGGTCAGGGGGCATAGGCGGTCCTCCGCGCGTTGGGCTTGGTGGTGGGCTTGGTGTTGGCCGCGGGCCGGGCGGGCGCGGTTTTCGCGGCGCTGGCTGCGGGCGTGCGGCGGCAGTCGCCGGGGGTGGTTCCGCAGCAGGGCGGGTCGTCGCAGGCGAGCGAGCAGACCTCGATGGCGTTTGCCAGGGCGCGGAAGGCGTTGATGAGCGGGGTGTAGCGGACGCGATAGAAGACGGTGCGTCCGTCTTTGGTGGAGTCGAGCACGCCGGCCCGCGCGAGCATCGCCAGGTGGCGGGAGACGACGGAGAGGTCGACGTTGCAGCACTGGGCGATCTCGGAGACCGAGCAGGGGCGCGAGCATTTGCAGAGGCAGACGGCGATGGAGGCGCGGGTGGGATCGCACAGGGCTTTGAAGAGTTCGGGGTTGAGCAGGGAATCAAGCGGACCCGTGGAGGCGGCGGCGAGGCGCGGGGTGGCGGGTGGGGGCGTGGGGCGAGATGGTTTGCGTACTTGCGTCACTATGCAAGTATTGGCGGGGTGGGGAAAGGAGTCAAGCGACAGGGAACTCGCGGCTCTGCTTTCGTGGTCGCGCTGGGTGGGAATGGGAACACCGATCGCCCAGAGCGGCGATCGGTGGCACGGTGGCACGGTGGCACGGTGGCACGGTGGCACGGGGCTTGCGGAGCGGCGGCCCCCGGGCATTCGGCACCGAGAAGGCCGCCGGGCCGGCTGACTCGGTGGCACAGTGTGACTCACCAGCCGAAGAGGACCTCGTGGGGTCCGATGGAGCCTCGGTCGATGAGGAGTTGCTGGTAGCCGCGGTACTCGGTGGGGGAGATGGTTCGCTCGTAGGCTCCGCGGGGCGTGGCGGGGGGCTTGGCGTCCGAGTCGCTGGTGACCTCGGTGCGGTAGCGGTCGGCGATGAACTGGCACATCTCGATGACGGTCATCTCGTGGTTGCCGCTGGTGTCGGCCTGCTCGCGTCCGGTGCCGATGCACTCGACGAAGAAGTCGGAGAGGTAGCCGCCGGCCTCGCGCTCCGGGGCGACGATGGAGAGGCAGTCCTCGGCGGAGGCGAAGAGGCCCATGCGTCCGGGGCGGCTGATGACGTCCTTGGCGAAGCCGCCGGAGTTGCAGGAGTCGAGCACCAGCAGCACCGTGCCGCGCTCGACGGAGCGGAGGGTCTGGTCGAGGGAGTCGTCGGTGAGGTCCTGGTCGGCCAGCACGAGTATCTCGTCGAGCATGTCGGGGTCGGCGGGCTGGAGGGTGGTGCGGTCGATCTGGCCGCCGTGCCCGGAGTAGAAGACGACGAGCACGTCGTCGTAGTCGAGCTGGTCGCCCAGGCGGCGGATGGCGGACTCGAAGGCTTCGACGGTGGCGTCGTCGTCTTTGAGCAGCACGCCTTGCGAGGGCTCCATGCCCAGGTGCTCGACGGCGGCGTCGTAGGCTCGCTGGGCGTCGTTTGCGCAGTACTCGAGGTTGGACTGACCGCGCTCGGAATAGTCGGTGATGCCGGCGAACACGCCGTAGACGCGCCCCGGGACGACGCTGGGCTCGTGGTGGTGGGCGGGGGGCGCGTTCTGCGAGCTCACTTCGAGCGCGTAGGGGCCGGTCATGCCCTCCTCGAAGGACGAGACGATGAGGCTGACGGGGCCGGGCTGGGTGACCAGGAACTCGAGGCGGGAGCGCTGGGTGGAGCCCGCGTAGTCGTCGTTCACCAGGCGTGCGCCGCCGTCGCGGTCGAGCAGGAGCAGCGTGTCGAGTCGGCGGCTGTCGGTGGAGACCTCCGCGGTGTAGAAACGGCCGGCCTGGCCCTCGAAGGTGAAGACGTCGCCGAACTCGCCCGTGAAGCGCCGCAGGTCCCGGCGGGTGAGTTCGCCGGTCGTGTTGTCGCCGGCCGGGTTGAGCGGCACCGCGTCGTCGGCGTCGTAGAAGCGGTCGGAGTTGTGGACCGACATGGTGAGGTCGTAGTCGCCGTCCTCGCCCGGCTCGAAGGAGGTGACCTGGACGCGCCACGGACCGGAGGTGGTCGCGGTCGTCTCGATGTAGGACGCGCTGGTGCTGCCGCCGTGGTCGTCGTTCTCGAGTTGCTCGCCCTCGGGGGGCTGGACGATGAGGTAGGTGTCGAAGTCGTCGGAGGTCATGCGGAAGACCATGTGCTGGCCAGCTTGGGCGTCGATGGTGTAGCGGTCGACGAACTCGCCGGTGGGCAGGGAGTCGTCGCCCCGGCGGAGCTCACCGGACTCGCTCTGCATGCGCTCCTCGCCGGTGACGGGCTCGGTGTGGCGCT
>CAZHKB010000479.1:0-2289 GCA_964533405.1 uncultured Phycisphaeraceae bacterium
GTTCCGCTGAGGGTTCCGAGCGCGTGGGAGCCGCGGGAGGTGGCGGTGCGATCGCGTTGCCGGCCTGGACGACTTCCCACTCCATCGCGGGATGGCCCGCGTACTGGCGGGTGAGTAACTGTCGGAGGGTGGCGGCCTCGTCGGCGACGCCGAGTCGCTCGAGCGCGGCCGCGCCCTCGGCCAGGGCGACGGCGGTCATGAAGGGCTGATCGGAGCCGAACCGCGCGGGCAGGTGCATGAGTTCGACCACGCCCTCCATGACCATCGCCTCGTCGGACTCGCCGACCAGCGAGCGGCCCAGGCCGACGCGGCACCAGGCCTCCTGCCACGCGGGGAGGTCATGGTCGAGCCGGGTCCGAAGGGAGGCGCGGGCTGAGTCGCGCTCGCGCTCATCGCCGGCCCGCGCGAGCACGATGTCTCGCACGAGCGCGAAGCCCGGGTCGGAGGCGGTCGCGGGGGCGATCTCGGGGGTGGGGCGTCGAACACCGATCTCGTGGCGGGCGGCGTGGAGGTAAAGCGCGGCCAGGGCGTGGGCGCGGGCCGCGCCGGGGCCGGTCGCGCCCGGGTCGATGAGTTCGGCATCGCTGGCGACCAGCGCTCGCACGGACGGGCCGACCATCCAGATCGGCGGCAGCGAGACGACCAAGCCGGTCTGGTCGTCGATGACGGGCAGGAGGGCCATTTCCCAGATTCGACGGCGGGTGTCGTGGCTCGCGCCCGGGGCGAGGGCGCGGGGTCCGCCGGCCTCGCCCGCCAGGCGCACCCAGGCGAGCCACGCTTCGAGCGCCCGGGCGTGGGCTCCGCGCCACAGGCGGCATCGGAGCAAGCCCTCGCAGATGGAGAGGGCAGTCGGGCCGTCGGTTTCGGAGAGGCGATCGAACAACTCTTCGTACAGCGGATCGGCGGAGACGGCGTCGCCCCGCTCCAGGCGGGTGCGGGCGCGCCAGGCGAGCGTCGCCAGGTCGCGGTACTGCTCGGCTTCGACCGCCAGCGCACCGTGAACGTGCGCGACGCGGTCCCAGCCGATGACATACTCGGCCCCGGCGGTGCGGACGGTGGCGCCGGCGGGGGAGACGGCGACGGCCTCGCCGGCGTCTGCGCCGCCGTGGAGAATGACGCGGTCGTCGGGGCCGGGGCGGGTGGCGTGCGCCGTGGGAACCACGAACATGCTTGTGCAGAGCCACAGGCATGCCACCCGGGATCGGCGCGCCGTCACGGGATTCCCCCCAGGGGCACGAAGGTGTACGTTCCGCCCGACTGATCCGCGATGCGCTTCATGTTGGGCTCGGAGTCCCGGGTGCCAAAGGCGATGCAGTGGATCGGCACGTCCCACTCGCCGTTCAGACCCGCGACCTCGGCGGGAACGCTGTCACCGAACTCGCCGTCGGTGAGGAAGTAAATGGCGTCGGGCTTGGGTCGCTGGCTGAAGACGTAGAAGAAGCCCGGCGAGGGGTTGGTGCCACCCTCCGGCTTAAGGCCCATCGCGGCCCGCCGCGTCCAGGACTTGCCCTGCTCGGTCGCGTCCATCCAGCCGGTGCGCCCGCCCAGCGGGGCGGCGTCGCTGGAGAAGGGCACGACCATGAACGAGTGGTTGTCGAGCAGCCCGTTGATGGAGCGGAGCAGTTCGCTGCGCATGGCGTCCATCTTCCCGCCGATCGCCATCGATCCCGACACGTCCACGATGTAGGCGAAGCGGTTGCCGGAGGCCTCGACGCCGAAGAAGCCGGCGCCCGTGCCTCCGCCGGCGCCGCCTCCGGTGCCTCCCAAGCCGTCGCCGCCGGTGCCGATGTCTCCCGCGCCGGTACCGCCGCCGCCGGTCTCTGCGAGCGTCTCGCGGAGCGACTCGAGGCCGACGGTCTCGGGGATGGTGATGTCGATTTCGGGCAGGTCGCCGGACGGGGCGTCGGGGACTTCGGGTGTCGAGGTCTCCAGCGAGCCGCCGGCGATCTCGGCGAGTTCCGACTCGTTGAGGACGGCGAACTGGACGGGCGCGCCGCCCGGCGAGTCGTTGCTCGCCGTGGACGCCAGCACGACCAGGGCGGCCGCGCTGAGCAGGAAGAGGTGGACCACCATGGAGATGGCGATGCCGGTCATTCCTGAGAATCGGAGCCAGCGGGCGGTGGAGTTGCCCCAGCCGCGGGGCCTCTCCTCATCGACCTGGGCTGCCTTGGCGGGCGGCGGGGCGAGGACCCGTGCGAAGCCCGTTGCCGCCGGCGGACGCGCCTCCAGCGGCCCGGCCTGCGCAGGCCGCGGCTGGGGCGGTCGGCTCTGGGGTGGGAGAGGCTGCTG